>JBEQLM010000260.1:0-2901 GCA_040325975.1 Gammaproteobacteria bacterium
AAAGATTGGACCACAGTGGTCGTAGAGAAAAATCCTGTACTATTTACACACACAGTATGCAAATTATTAAAACTCTATGACCTCTGTGGTAAAAAATCTTTTAGCCATACATCAACCAGTTCACAAGCAGCATGCTGATCACTACAAGGTTGACCAGGCCACCGGCTATGACCATTAAATCAAAGCCGTTGATTAATCGTTTCCACGAGGGCTGTTCATGTTTTTCTGATTGATGCATGACAATTTCCGTTACTTGCCCTTGTATTCAAAGTTAACCGTAGCCGTACCCTTGGCCGCAACTTCAACCTTTCCTTTTTGAATGCCTAAAGTACCGTGCCATGCATTGATTTTGTATTTGCCTGCGGGTACGTCTTTAATGGTGAAAGAGCCATCTTTGTTTACTACTGCGTAGTAGGGGTTTTTGGCTACAAACACAAAGCCGTGCATGAAGTCATGGGCATCACACTCCAGTTTCATCGCATCGCCGCGTTTGAGTTTGATTTTCTTGTTGGTTACAGCACCCTGTTCTGGTTGGCTGACGTTAAGAACGGTTTTTTTCGAACGCCCGATCATTTCATAGGTATGAATGTTATGCAGTACCGGGTCAGAATTTTTTGCACCCATGTTCTGATCATTGGTCATAACGCTTAAGAAGGGTTCAAAGGTGCATTTGTCCTGATTGATTTTGCCTTCAATGGGAGCAAACTTTTTACCTTCTTTAACCTTAGTCAAATAGACGACCGCATCATTCAGCGCGCCATTGTTTACTTTTACATAATCAATTTCACGATTGCCGCTACCGCAGACATCGTTATCTTTGGTAATGGGATAAACGGTGGGTGCTGGATCATTGCCTTTAAACGTGACCTTGCCTGAAATTGTGCCGCCATTGGCAACATCGATGACTTTATACTTGGCAGCAAAAACCGGCGAGGCGAGTAAGGATGCGCTTAATAGTGCGCAGGTTAATAAAGTTTTCTTCATAGCAAAACACCTTTTGGTTAGTTTCTAAGTTTTATCTCACGCTTATGAGGCGGAGTGTTTATGTTTCAGTCAAGCTAGTAAACGGTCGTCTCCCTATGGCGAAGTAGAATGGAGAAATCCGAAATAGTTCGCGTATCGTTTTATCAGTTACTTCTATTAAGTCATTCCTTCGCCTGATAATACCGTCGTTTTTTATGCGGCCAGTACTTCAGGTTTATAAAGTTCTTCCAGCATTTCAATAATAAATCGACGATGGCCGCTGTCTTCCGCTACTTGCATTTTATCCAGCAATAAACCACCAGCACTTTCTGCATGGTAGTGCCTTAACAGTTGTGCGATACGTTTTGTCAGTGCGCCCTGATCATTCAGTGCAATACGGATAATTTTTTCCAGTTCATTATCTTCCTGACTTATGCCACGCAGGGCGAGCAGTGATTCAATAGCTGCCATTTTTACGCCAGGCTCTTTATCATCTAGAACATTGATTAAGGCCTGCAGTATGTCATCTGTATTCATGTCGTTTATGACTATTTGATCTTCCGGATCGTTATCTCCCTGATCGATTTGCAGTTGGCACAGTTTAGCCAGTGCATATACACCGTGCAGGCGCACATGGTAGTCATCGTCGCTCAGGTGATTGATTATTTCTGGAATGGCAGCACGGTGTTTCATATCCCCCAGAGTTTGCACGCATGCCAGACGGTTGTCTTCGACATCGCTGTGCATCAGCGTAACCAGTCGTCCAAAGGCGTTGAGTAGCTCTGCTGGCGGATGCGGGTTGTTGGCGATCTGCCCGAGTGCCCTGATGGCCTCATGGCGTGCCAGCGCATCACTTGATTCCAGTGCCGTGATCAGGGCATTCACTGCCTGTGCTGAGTTACTCTGACCTAGAACACGTAGACTTAAATAACGGGCGTCAGTGGTGACATCCCATTTAGGCGCTTTCATTTTTATTCCGCGTTTATTATTCTCTTCCAACAGGTCGAAATATTCCTGATGCTCTTCCTGCTCTGCCACCGACAATACCTGAGTGTTCTCCTGGGCACTCTGTTCTGCCGCTAATGTCATTTCCACATTATCCATGCTTAGTGCTTCCAGGGTAGACATGGCAGATTGTTGTGCCGGTTGTTTATCCAGCTCACTTTCTGCCGGTGTGTATTCTATCGGTTTGGAAGCAGGAATTTCTTTTGTTGTGGGTGCTTCTACAGTCACTGAAATGGTGTTAAGTTTTTCAGATGAATCCAGACTGTCATCTTCGGTTTCCAGCACCAGTTCACCATTGGCAGCACTGATAATAATTTCTAATGGTTGGACATCAATCTGCTCGCTCACCACCTTGTCCAGTTTTAGTAGATTGCTAATAGCAGCAAGTCGTACTGGTTGCGATTTATCCAGAATCCATTGGCTGAAGTTTTTAATGAGTTCATTATTGATCGCCTCAGGTTTATCTTTGAGTAGATCTGCCAGCGCATTGATGGCTTCACGTCGAGCCATATCGTGCTGTTCTGTATCATTAGCCAAAATACGTAAATCTTCTGTCGCCGTATGCTGATTCAGATGGCTCAGTAATGTGCAGGCAGCAGCCTGAATGGTGAAGGCTTCATGATGCAGGCACTGGATAACTCTGTCTCGGTCACTGTCTGTGATGGCTTCTTGAATGGCTAACTGATCATTTTCTTTATTATTCACCAGCTGACTTAGCACGCTTAGGGTGCTGACCAGTACTTCTCGATGACTGTCGCTGAGCAGCGTACAAATACGTGGGATATTGTCCACATTAATGTGGCCATGTCCCAGACGGGTAATCGCATTCAGTGCGGCGCGGCGCACTTCGGCATCTGTATCTTTTAAACAAACGATGATGGCATCGAGATAATTTACCGCATCAACACGGCCGAGGGCTTCGATAGCCGCAGC
>JBEQLM010000261.1:0-2897 GCA_040325975.1 Gammaproteobacteria bacterium
ATCAAAAGGAAAAAAAGGCTCATTTGCGAATCCTATATGGGAACACTTTCATCGCACTCTGATACAAGAACGATTTAAAGCTGGTGAAATCCAGATGTTGAAAATTTCAAATTCTGATGATATAGCTTTCTTATTTAATTATATTTGGCGTGGCAAAGTTTACGTACTACAAATGGGCTTTCATTACACAGAGAATAAACGTTTCAAACCGGGGTATGTGGCACATGCGATGGCTATTGTTCATAATAAGGCTAAAGGTATGGCCATTTATGATTTTATGCATGGTGAGTCGCGCTATAAAAAGTCTCTTAGTAATAAGAGCACGAATCTTTATTGGGTGGTTCTACAAAGGCAAAGACTAAAGTTTTCAGTAGAGAAAATAGCCGTAAGCGTGGTCAGACGCTTCAGAAAAATAACTGGAAACAAGGGTATTTAAATTAGTCTTTCCACTTGGCCCGTTCTATCCAGCTACTGTTTGGATAAAATCTAGAAGTGAATTGGGGAAGCCAAAGTGTAGAAGCTGGAATAGATAGTCACTATCAGACACTCGCAGGTTAACATAAGCAAGATCACTCGATACCTCAGCTGGCAATCATCCGGAGCACGTTCGAGTATAGCAACTTGAGCTGCTTCATTGTTAATCATGGAATATTTTTTACAATCAACGGGCCCAGCCAGTTAGTAATTATTAATGGCAATCGTTTCCAGATATTTATTACCAGTGCATATTTGGGGTTGGAAGGGTTCAGCGTGGGGGCTTCGTTTGTTGCTCCCAACCAGTAATGCCAGTATAACTGTTTTGGTTGCGCTCCCCATTGACGTTTGAATCGGTATGTTCCTGCGTTTTTGCTTGAGCGCCCGAAATCAAAGTGATTATAACCTTGTTTGATTGCTAGCTTCAAAACTTCCCAGTACAACAACATGTTCATGCTGTTAGTGTTTGCTTTACGAATGGTTGATGCCAGCGGTATCTCCATTGTTTCACTATGGCCCAGTAAAAGACCTGCCGAAACAGGTTCATTATTTAAGCGTATTACGACAATCCAGCTATCATCAGGAAAATCGTCAAGGATATTTTCTACGAAACCTTTACTGTGTCCGGGAGAGCCCAGGTCACGCATATTACGGGCATAAACTTTATAAAAATCATCCAGATGTTCTTTGCCACCAATAAGCACTTGTGGTGCTAATTGTTGTGGCCTTTTTATCTGGGCGCGTAGTTTTGTAGTGAAGCTATTCCAAAGGGCATCTTCTGAGTCAGGCAACGCTAGAACCATATTAACTTTATGCGATTGTGCTGGCAGTCCTTCCCGTGGAATATCATCACGGTATTCAATATGGTCAATCCCCAATCGAGCCGCTTCTTCATTAGCGGCTAGCACCAGCTTTTGCTCTATCAAAGGGTGGTCTGCAATGGCGCCACCGCGTTGAAAGTAAGGCATGGAAACTAATAAATCACCAAATAATCGGCTCTTGAGATGAACCAGTGGCAGTATGCCTACGATTTGCTGATTATTATCACGGGCAAAAAAATAGAGGCTCTCTATACCATATGTTTTTTGAAGCACATCCCTCCATTGAGTTAAATGATGAATGGTGGCTGCCGGCTGTTTTGAAACATAGTCATTCCACGCGTTTTCTTCATTATCAAGAAGGTGGACGGTAATTTTGTCAATGTTATCTACAGAAGTGACATATCGTCTGTTTGATGATGTTTTGTTTGTTTTAGTTTCTGGCAAAGCTTTGTCATCGTTAATAACAAAAAATTCCAGAATTTGTTTTTTAATACTTTCCCGTTTTACTTCAAATTGTTTGCGTGCTGCACTTTTTGTTTGCATGGATTGCAAAAGCTCATCTGCAGGCTTATTGTTTTTTTTGGCTTCGCCAATTTGCCTGGAAATTATTTTGGTCTGCGTTTGTATTTCTTGATCTTGTTTTTTTAGTGACTGCAATTGTGACCAGAGCTCACTAAGTTGGTTTTTCTTACTGGTATTTGCCTCAGGGTGCTGCGATGAAAACACTGCCACCGGATCTGCCAGAATCTGTTTCTTTTGTATTTTTAGAGTGCGATTCATGTAATGCTCTACATCCATCCGGAGATGCGCGCCAGAAAAGCTGTTCTATCGTTAGCAATATCTTCATGAATGCCAATACGCTTTAACAAGCAGCTATCAGTTTCTGCAGAATTCCAGCCAGTTTCTGTAGAAACGCCACCTTCATAATGTTGCCGAACTAGTTCTAATGCTTTGGCAGAATAATCTCCATTTGGGAAACAAAATGTTTTTACAGCATGCCCTGTTTTTTCTTCGATTTGTTGTTTACTGGCGATGATTTCATATTCCAGCACGCTGTTGTCAGTCTCATTATTCAGACGTATGTGATTGCAGGTGTGGCTTCCAGCCTCAACCAACCCAGAAGCATTCATTTCGGACAGCTGTTGCCAATTAAGCAAGGAGGGCTCGTCATTTGGTACTGATTGTTTTAGTACTCCTTCTATTTTATCGAGTCGATTATGAATTTCATGATCCGGCAACGCTTTGGCATTTGCAATTAATTCGCTAAGTTCTTCTTGAGTCGGTGCTACGGTGTTGAACTGATAGCGTGCAGCAGGTTTTTTTATCCAGTCCAGTGCAGGGTGCGACCATAGACTGGGATGATCTTGCGCAATGGTCGAAATTATTCGCGCAAGACGTTCTGGCCAGAACTGTTTGTTAGTGCCGATCATGTCTGCTACCAGAAAAATGGTTGCTGGTACTTCCAGCTCACGTAATATTGGAAAAGCATATTCATAATTATCTACCCAGCCATCGTCAAAAGTTATGGCGCAGCTGTGAGGAGGCAGTGCTTCTCCATTACGTTTACTTTTTATCCATTGTGATAACGACAAAACATTAAAA
>JBEQLM010000262.1:0-2853 GCA_040325975.1 Gammaproteobacteria bacterium
ACAAAAGTTTCAGGACTGGGAAAAAGACTAATGTCCAATGAGGTTGTGCTGGATGTAAGTGAGCTTGAACCACCGGAACCGCTGGTACTGACACTGGAAGCCGCTGAAGAATTATTACCCGGCCAATATTTACGCATGCTACACCGTCGTGATCCCTGCATGCTTTACGGCAATCTCGACGATAATCATTTCAAGTATTACCAACGCAAAGGCACAAACTCTGCGGTTGAAGTATTCATCTGGGCTGATGATGACAATGAAGCTGCCGCAGCTGTACAAGCGATAATAGATACTCCAGGCTAGTGTCATGCATGCCGATCTTTCACTACAGCAATCACCACCTTTTTCCGTACCTGCGCGATTCCTTGTCAGCGCACCCCTGTTTGGCCTGATCGCAGCACTGGTCATGCTCTGGCATGGGCCGGAGATGATCACTAACCGCTGGACCCCCGAACTCCTGGCCGTCACCCATTTCCTGACATTGGGATTTCTCGCCATGAGTATGCTGGGCGCCATGATGCAACTGCTGCCAGTGTTAATGGGCATCGTTATTCCACAACATATATTCTTCAGCCGCCTTATTCATATCCCGTTATTTTTAGGCAGCATCACTCTTGGTACGGCATGGCTGATGCAAATCAATGCGCTATTCATAATCGCCATGTTATTGCTGGGATTTTCTTTTACTGTATTTATTATCATCGCAACAGAACGTCTACTACGCTCAAAAAACAGACACGCAACGCGCGGCATGATGTTGCTGGCGCTACTCGCCTTATTCATCACCGCTGGCCTGGGCATCTATCTGGCATGGCTTATAGCTCTCCCGAATTTCCACTGGCACGGCATCTAAGCAATTTACATTTAAGCTGGGGACTGGTGGCATGGGCAGGTTTGTTGATTATGGCTGTCGCCTATCAGGTGATCCCCATGTTTCAAATTACCGATGAATACCCTGCCATACACCAACGCTGGATGGGATGGTTACTCTTTATTGCCATGCTCAGCCTGAGCCTGGCTTACAGTTTACAACTGGAAATATTACACAAGCTCTCCACTATATTACTTGCAGGCTGCCTGCTGACCTTTGCACTCACTACATTCTGGGTGTTGCACACACGACGTCGCCAGATACCCGACCTGACCATGAAATTCTGGCAGCTAGCCATGGCAAGTCTCTCATTAGTTACTTTGACATGGGCAACAACAACGCTGTTTGATTGGAAAATTCCAGACTTTCTGATCGGCGTATTAATGATTCACGGTTTCGCCATGACCACTATCAACGGCATGATGTATAAAATTATTCCGTTTATTATTTGGCTGCATCTCAGCACACGTAATAAAAACCTACGTGATCAGGGCGAAAGAAGTTCACAGGTCAAAGTACCGCACATGCGAAAAATCATCCCTGAAGTCGCTGGCCTGTGGCAATTCCGTTTTCATCTAGTTAGTTTGTTATTACTGGTTTTAGCCAGCATCTGGCCGCAATGGTTTTTTTATCCAGCAGCCCTCCTGGTTTTTGCCGTCGCACAAGCGATGTTACTCTTCAACCTGTTAAATGCAGTCCGCTTTTACAAAACAAAAATAACCGAACTGACCAATCAACAGCCTTAGTCATCCACACATGGAGCCATTATTTCATTAAGGTTACAATACATATATTCACAAACACCGACACCAAACACCATGAACAAGCTGAATAAATTATTACAACAAATAAAATCAAAACCAGAAAGCGTCGAGTTTCAAAACATCATCGACACTATCAATGAGTTTTATAACTACACCGCCACTCAATTTAGCAATGGACCGACTGATGATTGTGTTATCAGCAAAGCAGGTGAAAACGAAGGCTCCTGTAAAATCTTTGCCTTTGCCCTGCTACATCAATTAGATGAAAACCAAACCCTGAATTGTTTTGGTCAATATTATCGAAATGATGTTTTAAATCATCCTGATAATACAGATCATGCCAATATTCGAACCTTCATGAGATACGGATGGAAAAATATAGTTTTTGATAATGTCGCACTAATAAGCAAAGCTCACTGAAAAAACATCAATCTAAACCTGATATTCCTTATGTCTGAATATTTCACCCCTGGCTTTTTCATAATCAGCTTTAGCAATAATCCCTGCCTCACTCATTTTTCTTAAATACTTCAGCTCGCCTACCAGTCTATGTTTCATGGTTACGCCTGCTCTATGATGCGCTTTGTCTATGCTCTGCTCTAATGCACCAATAAAAATTTTGTAGGCCTTATTTCTGGGCATGTAAGATAGCTCAAAAATAGGAACCTGCCCAGTATCGCTCTTGTATATGACTTTATGCTGAGTTTTATAATAAAAAATTATTAAAGCCATCACCCCAAAGACGCCGAGCACAATAGCTACTGGCAGCATTGCCTCATGCTTGAATACCAAATTGCTGTACTCACTCACATAGACAATAACAAATGCTAGAGCCATGGCCAGCAATGCACTTAATAACCAGCCCCACGCGATATATCGCCTTCTTTCTGGCTCTGCGCCAATATACGTTAAATTAGCGGTACACACAGCAACGCTTTTGTCTCGATAAGACTTCGATTTAAAACCCTCAGGCTTACTATTTTCCAGGCAATAATTAAGATATATATCATCAAACAGTGTGAATGTACGTTCTATACCTTTGACAACAGTACCCTGCACATACTCAAGATCAACCTGATCAGGTGACTGGCTAAGATCATCATCATCTAAACCTGCTTCCAGAACAATCTCCATACTATCTACACCCAAAATATCAGCCATATAAAACCCCGCCTTTCAAAATAACGTCTTATCCCAAACAACACTAGTTCACTCAGG
>JBEQLM010000263.1:0-2849 GCA_040325975.1 Gammaproteobacteria bacterium
GAGGTAATGCTGGTGCTCAACGCCTCGCCCTTTCATATTGGAAAATATGATGAACGACTGGCTATGCTGAGGCAGCGCAGTCGTGAGAATAGTGTGCCTATCCTGTATTTGAATACGGTGGGTGGTCAGGATGAGCTGGTATTTGATGGTGAATCACTGGTCATCGATGAAAATGGTGAACTCATTTCACGCGCCCCCGCTTTTGAGTCGAGCATCGATTATGTGGATGTCAATGCGACACAGGTTTCAACCGTTGTAAAACGGGATTTGAGCACATTGCGTGAAGACGAAGCCATCTATAAAGCACTGGTTCTGGGGGTGAAAGATTTTGTCCATAAAAATGGCTTCACTGGTGTGGTTATTGGCCTGTCCGGCGGTGTCGATTCGGCGCTGACTTTAGCGATTGCGGTTGATGCACTGGGTGCCGAACACGTTCATACTGTGATGATGCCTTCCCAATACACGGCGGGTATGAGTCGCGACGATGCTGAAGCCGAGGCGGTAAAACTGGGTGTTAAATATGACATCATCCCCATTGAGTCGGTCTTTACTTCTTTTCTCGGCTTACTTGAGGATGCTTTTGAAGGTAAAGAAGCCGATGCTACCGAAGAGAATATACAGGCACGTTGCCGTGGTTTGATTTTGATGGCTATCTCCAACAAGACTGGCCGTATGGTGCTGACTACCGGCAACAAAAGTGAAATGGCGGTAGGTTATACCACGCTTTATGGCGATATGTCGGGTGGTTTTGCGCCCTTGAAAGATGTCAGTAAAACCCGGGTGTATCAGTTGTGTCGTTATCGAAATACATTGAGCGATGTGATTCCTGAGCGTGTACTGACGCGGCCACCTTCTGCGGAATTACGGCCTGATCAATGTGATCAGGATTCATTACCCGATTATGATGTACTGGATCGAATTCTGGAATTATCTGTAGAGCAGGATATGCCCATGGATGAGATTATTGCAACGGGCCTGGATAGAGAGGTGGTTGAGCAGGTGATAACTATGGTGCAGCGCAATGAATACAAACGTCGCCAGGCCGCTCCTGGTGTGCGCATAACGCGTCGAGCTTTTGGCCGTGATCGGCGATATCCGATTACTTCAGGCTACCGCCGAAGTTAATTTAGCTTAGATTACGTGCAATTGCAGGTGGTTTGCCCAGTTTTTCATCTTGTGATGGTGCTGGCACATCATGGCCGGGTTTATTTAGACTCAGTACCCGTTTAGCGTCAGCAGATAGATCATTCAGGCCCAGTTTTTTGTAACCCTCAACCATGATTTCCAGTGCTCGATGACTCCAGGTTGAATCCTGATAACGCTCAATGACGATTTTGGCGCGGTTAATTGCTGATAGCCAGGTGTCACGCTCAATATAAAATTCAGCAATTTCGATTTCTTTTTGTGCCATTTTGTTGCGTAAAAAAATCATTCTCTGATGAGCATCGCCGGCGTAATGGCTGTTGGGATACAGGCGTATTAATGTGGAAAAATCATTATAGGCTTGCTGCATCACCGATGCATCGTGGTGAGCGTGGTCACGCGGAAACCAGCCATCCAGAAAGCCAGTGCCGCGATTGAAACTGACCAGACCTTTCAGGTAATAAGCATAATCAATGTGCGAGTCTCTGGGGTGCAGTCGCATGAAACGGTTAACTGCGCTGATCGCCGACTCAGGTTCTTCAAATTTGTAATAGGCATAGGCAACATCCAGCTGCGCCTGCTTGGCATAGGGGTCGAAAGGGAAACGCGCTTCCAGTGTTTCGAGATTTTTGATAGCAGTCTGGAATTCACCTGCATCCAGAGAAGATCTGGCTTCATCATAGAATTCTTTGGCAGTCCATTCAGAGGTTGGGTCAACATCTAGAGTGCTACAGGCTGACAATGAGATAGATATTAAAAGCAATAATGGGCGTGCGAAGTGGCTAAGGCGGTGTTTATACATAATCAGGTAGATCAAATAGTGTCAGTTATTATAAGTTATCCGTTAGAATGGCACATTATAACTAAGTTCCTTGTGGTGCAGTGATTTTCTCTCCCGATGCCTGAAATTCAAACAACAATTAGTATTCCTGAAGAAATGTCTGGTCAGCGGCTAGATGTGGTTCTCGCCGAATTAATGCCTGATTATTCTCGTAGTCGCCTTAAACAATGGTTGCTCGATGGGCAAATTTTGCTCGATGGTCAGCAGGTTAAGCCAAAAACCAAGGTGCACAGTGAACAGCAGCTGGAACTGAATGTTCATGTCGCAGATATCAGTGACGAATGCCTGGCCGAAGATATTCCTCTAAATATTGTTTATCAGGATGAATCTCTGATTGTCGTTAATAAGCCTGCTGGCCTGGTTGTTCACCCTGCAGTGGGTAATCGCCAGGGCACCTTGCAAAATGCGCTGTTATTTTTTGATAAGACTCTGGCGGATGTGCCACGCGCCGGTATCGTGCATCGTTTGGATAAGGACACCAGCGGCCTGATGGTAGTGGCGCGAACACTGGTTGCACATAAATATCTGGTTGAACAAATACAGCAGCGTGATGTGCATCGTGAATACCAGACTTTGGTGCATGGCGTGATGACGGGTGGCGGTACGGTAGACCAACCGATTGGCCGTCATGCCCATGATCGTATTCGCATGACGGTGCGGGAAGATGGTCGACCTTCGGTGACACACTATAGAGTGTTGGATCGTTTTCGCCTCTACACGCATCTTCATGTCGAGCTGGAAACCGGACGTACTCACCAGATTCGCGTTCACATGCAGCATCTGCGACATTCGATGGTTGGTGATCCTGTGTATTCAGGTCGTTCACGTCTGCCAGCGGGTGCCAGTGAAAATTTTCTTAATATAC
>JBEQLM010000264.1:0-2838 GCA_040325975.1 Gammaproteobacteria bacterium
CTAAAATGGTTGATGAAACCCGCGAAACTCTTGATGGTTTTGAGAAGGAGGCATCAAGCATCGGAGAGTGGCATACAGGAGAGGTGGTTGGTCTCGGTACTTTTGAGTGCAAGAGTTGTGGAGAGCTTATCCATTTTCATAAACCGGGTCACGTTCCACCATGTCCCAAATGTCATGCAAGCAAGTACCGTCGCTTGACGACTAAAGACAGTTAACGATTGCACGGAAAACTGGTGCTAGATCACGAAAAACCCGGGTCAGAGAGCAATTGTTCCTAATATACTAACCCACGATTTTCTTTGCATCCTATTCGGTGAAAGCTTTAGCGCCGTAGGGCGCAATAAACGCAGAGCATTGCGCAGCACGCTTGTTGAATAAAACTGGCGTGAGGTTAATTTTGAAACTAATTTTTTTATCCGTAAATATTTTCTTGAAAAAGTCGCTGTATATTTTCAACTTCTTTTATATTGTCTAACAATGCATTGACACAATCCTGGTCAAGTTTTTCACCTGCCAGTTGCTTTAGTGTTTTAAATGCAGCTTCATT
Source organism: Gammaproteobacteria bacterium (assembly GCA_040325975.1). GTDB lineage: Bacteria > Pseudomonadota > Gammaproteobacteria > SZUA-229 > SZUA-229 > LH-M37. The sequence goes on from JBEQLM010000264.1 coordinate 548, forward strand.
CGTCCATGCGTCTTTGTAGGGTCGTTTGCTAGTAAGCGCATCAAAAACATCTGCTACAGCAACAATTCGTGCCTCAAGAGGGATTTCCTCACCAATTTTTCCAGAAGGATAACCTGTGCCATTGACTGACTCATGGTGAAATTCGGCAATATTTCTCAAAATATTGACGTAGTCGATACCATTCAAGCCAAAGTTATTCAGAATCTCATCGATAATTTCCCTGCCTTTTATGGAGTGTGATTTCATGACTCCCATTTCATCTTGATTGAGTTTGTCCGGTTTCATCAGGATGTCGTCTGGAATACCGATCTTGCCAATATCGTGTAAAGGAGAAAACATGAAAATGTATTCGATATAGTCATCTTTAAGATCATATTTATCGGCTATAGTGCTGGCAATTAGCCGACCGTAATGAGACATGCGATCAAGGTGAGATCCGGTTTCCGGGTCGCGTAGATGGGTGATCTTGCCTGTTGTTTTTAATGCTGCGCCCAGAGTTTTAATTGTAGACAGTTCTTTAATAATCATTAATGAAATCATGTGCCCAAAAATATCGACCTGGCTTAGCGTCTGCTCGTTGAATACATCGGTTTCAAAAGAATTAAAAAATATAAATCCAAGAAAGTCGCCATCGTTAAACATTGGCATGGTATAGCTGGCAGCATAACCGGCACGACCAATACGTTTTGTATGTTCTTTAGTTCCTTCATCAAAAGTCAGTAGCTTATTAATAACTCGAGGCAAGCCTTTATCCAGGATTTTTTTGAGTGACGGCGCATCGTCAATTAATATCTGATAGTTTTCTAGTGGATTTTCGTTTTCACTACTGTGAATAAATGTTTTTAAAACACGGCTTTCCGAGTCGAAGATGGTGACCGAAATTCGAGCAATGAATGGAAGGTTTTTTTTAATTTCCCGGTGTGCGCGGACTAATTTTTCATTGAGCGGTATATGTTTATTCAGGTCGTCTAGTGTATCAATATGATCAGGCATAAAGCTTCCTAATATTGGTTCTTATAGATTTATAGCTGACAACATATCATGGTGCTGAAAGCGAAAGAGGGGAGAATGGTGAAGAGGCACTGACATCCTCTCCACCACCCAAACGGCTACTGATCAATATTGATTGCTGAGATAACGGATCAGATCACTACTGGTGACAATGCCCTGCAACTCACCACTTTCATTGGTGACGGGGAGTGCGTGAAAATTGTTCTCGGCAAGAATGTCTGCCGCACGACGGATGGTGTCCTTGGCATTCAGGATGGCCAAATCCTTACTCATGATGTCTTTGATTTGAAATTGCTGATCAATAATGGCATCGATTGTGCGGTCATCAGCACCACTAATCACTACATTTAGCTTCATCATGTCGGTAAAGCTCACCATGCCGACCAGGTGCTGACCGGACAGTACTGGAATGTGGTGAATGTTACTGTCAATCATCTTGTGCCGAACTTCGCTCAAGGTCTGGCCTTGCTGAACAGAAACGATGTTATTGGACATGATGTTGCTGACGAGTTCATTTTTCTTCATTAAATAGAGTCTCTCTTTTGAGTTTATGGAAGGTTGAACCGTAAAGAGTACTCCGCGAAACTCACCTTAAGTTGACCTTCGTCATGATTATTTCTGAATCTTTATTAGTATTATTTATGAGCATAAGCGGCAATAAAATAATGTTATAAGCATATGTTACATGCGAATAATTCTTCTGGTTTTTTGCGGTTATGATCGACATTTTTTAGGATATCATTAACACGTATTCTCGAATTAAAGGGTCAGCCCCTTTTACTCCACGGATTAGATTACCCTGTATCTGGGCACCAGCGCTGCAAGAACTCGCTAGTAACGAACGGCGGGTGTTTCTATCTTGAGGCCATTGGAGCGAGACATGATATACAGCCCTATTAAGTTGATTTCATCGGAGTCCGCATCAAAAGGTTCGGCACGCATCGTGGTCAGGCATTGTTGTATGCGCTGGTTAAGACTGGTTATTTCTCCGGTTCCAAGCCGGTAGGCAGGGAAGCCATTTCCCTGTCCCTGGCTGATTTTCTGACCCCGTATCATTTGCCCGGGATATACCTCATGGCAATGGTAGCAGGCCATATCGATCAGGCCGTAGCGTGTTTTGTAAAGTTCTTCGCCTTGTTTCAGCAATTTGGTCATCGGGCCATCCGTTTGCACATTGACGGTTTCACCGATTGCCAGGTTACGAACAAAGGTTTCCAGAGCAAGTAGATCTGGATGGTTAGTCGGTAGCGCTTTGCCGCCGGTATTATCGTTACGGCAAC
>JBEQLM010000265.1:0-2832 GCA_040325975.1 Gammaproteobacteria bacterium
ATCAGCTTTCAGAAGTAGTGAAAGCTGTGAGTCATCCTTCCTGACAATCTCAAATTGATAAGCCATCTCATAACTGTCTTCAGGATGCTCATAGATTTTACGCCCGCTGTAGATGGTGAGTACTTCGCCCTCTTTCTGATTTTCATAAGTGCAAGCCTTGATATTAAAATGCAGTGGTAAAACCTGACACCAGTTACTCGCCTGAGAAAGCGCAGCCGCGACAGTCTCAAACGGCGTGTGCAGAATACTATTGACCTCAGCACTGAGTAAATCATCCTGTTCCGTAGAAGCCAGATTAATGTGGGTGCCAGGCAGTGTGACGCTTCCCCCGTTCTTCAACCGGTGGTATTGGTCTAGCAATGTTGCCTTGCCCCATGCTGCAGAGGCCATAACCAGAATGACCAGAGCAAAGCCGAGATGGCGTAGTTTATATAAAAGACGGGTGATAATTGACAAGGCCTGTTCTCATTAATAATGTTAAGTCACTGATTAGAGCCATATATAAGGGCAAGGTTCAATCAATGAAAATAGCGGTGCACTGCGACATACACGGTTTTATTATTGAAAAATAATGTACAGGCCTAACTCATGAAAATTAATTAAAAAAGTTTTTGCCAGAAAAGCGCCCCACCCATATTTGGGTCAAGTTTAAAATCGGAGAAACCAAATTTTTTATAAGATGATTGGGCGACCTTGTTTCCTTCCAGTACTTCCAGTGTCAGTTTGCAACAGCCTTTGTCAATCGCAATAGACTCAACCAGGGCGAGCATTTGTTGGCTTAGATTATGTCCACGAAAGTCTTTGTCAACAATAACGTCATGAATATTGATTAATGGTTTGCAGCTAAAAGTTGAAAAGGCTTCGAAACAATTGATCAGGCCAGCGGGTCTATTATCGACATAAGCCATGACAGTAAAGGCATGCGGTAATTTAGCAAGCTCGGAAGCGATATTCTGTACGATAGTTTGAGCTAATGGCTTACCACCACCCATGGGGTCGGTAGCATACTGGTTCAGAAGATAGCCAATATCCCTGGCATGATGTTCATCTAAATAATCTGCTTTAATAATTTCTATATTCATTATTAATTTAAATCGTTTAGTTATAGATAGGTTGCCAGGTAAATAATATTTGATTTCGTTGAAAAAATAATAGTAACAGAAATGGTGAGTATGTGAATTTTGCTGAAAGGATAATGAGTTAAAGGAACTGTTGCCTTTAATTCAAATCGGGGGTGAAAATTAAACTCACCCCCTGATTTTTTACGTATTTATTTTAGACGGTAAATGCAAAAATATTTTAACAATGCCCTTTTTTAGCCTGACCAGGAGGACAATGACCGACACCAGGTATTTTAATGACTAAGCCAGGAAGTTTTATTTTTGGACCGGTGATTTCGCAAGCGCTTAAAAAGCAAAGTAGAGTAACAGCAGTGAGCAGTTTTATTAAATTCATATGTTATTTCCAGGTTAAAAATTTTGTAAATTTACCATCTAACCCGGGTAGGGGCAATCGTTAAAAGGTGCCGAGACTTTGATTATTCTGCTGTTGTCTGTACCTATCCTGATTCAGGTGTTTTTTAATTCCGGACTGTAGTAGCGCATGTGAGAGACCTTTTCCTGATTTGATGTTTTGGTGGAGTGGGTAGTCGAAAACTGAGGCAGGTTGTACGAGGGGTAACAAGCCAAAACTAAGGTCAAAAGCGGCATCATCCTTGCTATTTTCAAGGGTTTCGCGTAAATATTGGTTTCACGTTTAAAACAGCACAGGGTTATTGGGGAGAGTACGGAGTTGGATATATTTAACCAATTGCTGAGCGTAAAAATCAACGAGTCTGACCCCTTGATCTGCGGGGCTGGTATGAGCAACGTGATGGTGTGGTTTCTTATGATGAGTGTTGCCCGACAAGTCATCAAGAATAATCTCTGTCATTCCCGCGCTGACTTATAAGTCGTCAGAATGATGTATCTTGCTAGCTATATAACCATTACTGATAGGGCCTTGAAATTATGAACAGGCGCATATTACTAATATTGAACTTGCCAGCCCTTATGCTTATATCATCTGGTGCAGTGGCAGACGGTCAGCTCAATCTAAGCCTTGGCTATGAACAAACAAGCGGTGATTATGGCCTGACCAATGATACCGATATCACCACTATCCCGTTCGTCGCGCAATACACCGAAGGCACCTGGCGAGTTACATTAACGATTCCCTACATCAGTGTCACAGGTGACGGCAGTATTGTACCGGGCTCTCATGGCGGAACCGGAGGCCACGGCATGATGAATACTACTGGCTCTGGTGGCGCATTAGTGCAAGAAACACATTCCGGTGCTGGCGATATTACAACCAGTGTCTCGCATGCTTTTCTGCCAGCAAATGACCATTACATGTTTTATGAGTTAACCGGTTCGGTCAAATGGGGCACTGCCAGTGCCCGTGACAATCTGGGTACAGGAGAAAACGATTTTTCTCTGAAACTGTTTAGCAAGTATGAAAAACATAATCTGAAGCCATTTGCTTCCGTCGGTTATATTTTTGTCGGCGATACACAATCAGTCAATTACAATGATGCGCTTTTTGCCAGCGCAGGCCTTGTCTACCATTTCGCTGCAACAACATCGTTCAGTGTGGTCTACGACTACCAGCAGGCTACCTCTGATGGCAGCGATGATGGACGCATGGCTAGTCTCTATATCAACCGAGCACTTAACAGGCAATGGTCAGCTAATGTTTATTTACTGAAGGGCTTATCGGACTCCGAAGCGGATACAGGTGTGGGCTTTACCGTCATACACAGTTATTAAGAATCCCGGATTAAATTTACTT
>JBEQLM010000266.1:0-2822 GCA_040325975.1 Gammaproteobacteria bacterium
GTCTTCATCATCCTCTGGCAACAACATATAAAAACTACCAGAAATATCATTCACCTTTTCCATAGTCACCTGATGCAGCTCGGATAATTGATGCACAGTATCGTGCAACAAGACATTACCTTCTTCCTGATCACCCAGCACATGGCCTATCCATTCAGATAGCTCAATAGCACCACGCGCGCACAGCATGCCGCATAAAACCCCGTGTGATTCGGCAGCCCCCATCATGGCATTAACTTTAAATAATGCCTCATCCAGTACTTCAATATCAGGTTGTGTACTCATAATTCTCTAATTTGTGATTTTGACTCATTCTACCACGGGCAAAGATTCTAATATTTTTCTCGTCATATATTTGACCATAGTGCATTCACATCCTACTATTAGTCGCATGAATGAAACAAAAATGAAAATAAGCCATCTCGAAGGTCAGACCACTGAATTACTGGGGCTTTGCCAACGCCTTAGTAACGAAAATACTGACCTACGCAAGCAGATCAACAACATGTCCAGCGAGCGCTCAGGGCTAATTGAACTAAAAGAACAAGCTCGTACGCAGGTTGAAGGTATGATTACACGCCTGCGCTCCATGGAAAACGTTTAAACCACACCCAGAGGTTCTGCTGTGAAAGACCAAGAATCGCTGTCTATTAAGATTCTAGAAAAAGAATACCGTGTTGCCTGCCCTGCTGAAGAAAAAGAAAGTCTGATCGCCTCGGCCAACATGCTCAATGAAAAATTAAACGAAATCAAAAAGAAAGGTTCAGTAATTGGTACAGAACGCATTGCTGTCATGGCAGCACTTAATATGAGTCATGAGCTCATCAACAGCAAAGCACTGACCGAAGAGCACGTAGAATTGAATGATCGAATCGACAGTCTGTCAGAAAAAATTGACAACACCATGCGAAACATTAAACTGATTTAGGAGAGCTTCGCTCAGGCGGGGTTCCCAAATTTGATGTCTCTGGGGTATACGTAAGCAACCTGTTTTATCCCTTGAGCCTTAAATACTGTCTTTGGGGACATAGCTGTTTGTAAAGTGCGCATTACCGCTCTGCGGGAAGCCTGACGTACAGACGCTGTTCCCACCTGAACCTACCGGTTCAAGGTCGATGGTGTTAGCTACGGTACTTCCGGAGACTTCTTCTAACATGCCAGCACAGATAAACGCCAACTCATTACGTCAGCAGAAGCGCGAGCAACGACGTCAGCTCAATCCCTCACAACAGGCTAAACACGCTCAGCAACTCGCTGAACGGCTTCTCAAACACTCTACATTCATCGACAGTCAACGTATTGCGGCTTATCTGAGCAACGATGCTGAAATCGACCCTGTGCACATTATTGAACAGGCCTGGAAACTGGGCAAACAGGTTTTTCTGCCTGTATTATCTGCCCACGAAAATAGCCTGTTATTTGCCCCTTACGATAAAGGTAGCCGGATGTGCCGCAATCAATTTGGTATTGACGAACCTGACTGCCCGCCCAAACACTGGCTCACAGCCCAACACATGGATTTAATCTTATTACCGCTGGTTGCCTTCGATGAACAGGGTAACCGCATGGGCATGGGCGGTGGCTTTTATGACAGAAGTCTGGCCAACATCCGGCAGCAGGAAAAACCCACGCAACTCATTGGACTGGCTCACGAAATACAGAAGACAGGCCAATTAGACGTGCAGAGCTGGGACATTCCTTTACACGCTATTGCCACCGAAAGCGACTTCTACAAGGCCTAATCAGTCACTCGATAAAAACAGCTTATAAGCCGGATTATCGCTTTCATCCCAATACGAATAGCCCAACTCATCCAGATAACAATTTAACGATTTACGCTCGCTCCTAGGTGCTTGTAAACCTACCAGTACACGGCCATAAGCGGCACCATGGTTACGATAATGGAACAGACTGATATTCCAGCGCTTACCAATGCTAGTCAGGAAATCCAGTAGCGCACCGGGGCGTTCGGGGAATTCGAAGCGATATATAATTTCATCTTCGACACTCTGATTGTGACCACCAACCAAATGGCGTACGTGAATCTTGGCCATTTCATTATCGGTCAAATCAACCACAGGGTATTTTTTGTCTATCAGTTTTGCGATTAATTCATCTTTCTCGGCAAAACCTTCGCTGAGCTGAATACCGGCAAAGACATGTGCTTCATTATCATGTGCATAGCGATAATTGAATTCGGTTATGCCGCGACGCCCCAGCACATTACAAAAAGTTCGGAAACTTCCAGGGCGTTCGGCAATGGTCACACCCAATAAAGCCTCACGCTGCTCACCCAGCTCTGCCCGCTCGGCAACATGGCGCAGGCGATCAAAATTCATATTGGCGCCACTGTTTATCGCCACCAACGTTTGCCCCGTTATCTTTTCTCGCTCGACATATTTTTTCATACCGGCAATAGCCAGCGCACCCGCTGGCTCCATGATGGAACGGGTATCATCAAAAATATCCTTGATCGCAGCGCAGATCTCATCGGTGCTGACGCAAATAATCTCATCCACACACTGTTTGGCGATACGGTAAGTTTCCTTGCCTGCCTGACGCACCGCGACACCATCGGCAAAAATACCGACATGATCCAGCACCACACGTTTTTTCTTTTTGAAGGCCTCAGCCATGCAGGGCGCATCATCCGGCTCGACACCAATGATCTTCACCTCGGGACGAAGATGTTTGATAAACGCCGCCACACCCGCAATTAAACCGCCACCACCAACCGGCACAAACACCGCATCAATGGTGCCGCCGTGCTGACGCAAAATCTCCATACCAATGGTTCCCTGACCGGCAATCACATCGGGATC
>JBEQLM010000267.1:0-2791 GCA_040325975.1 Gammaproteobacteria bacterium
AACAGGTTTCTAATCAGGGAAATAATTTATTAGTGCTCGACGATTTGTTTAATGTGACCTGTTATGGCGATGTCATGGAGTGGCAAACAAGTTTTAATGAATTATACGCCAGCTGGCTTGAACCCATTTTAGCCTGGGCAATGAAGAAAAAAATCAAAGTTAATCTGCATGCCTGTAATGGTGTTTGTTATCAAATAGCCAGTCATAACCGGTTCAGGTTTTTCCGTAATAAAAAAATAGAAAGTCATATCAAAACTTATGAATGATGTCAGTGTTATCAGTAAGAACTCCGAGATATCTACAGAGTTGCAAGCAAGCGATTTAAATCCGTTGCTGAAACGGATTTATGCAAACCGTGGTATTGAAAGTTGTGATCAGCTGGATTATTCAATGGCAGGCTTGCTCGACTTTAAACAGCTAAAAGGTGTTGATCAGGCAGCGCCATTGATTGCTGATGCCGTGATGAATAATCAGTCGGTGGTTATCGTTGGTGACTTCGATGCCGATGGTGCGACCAGTTCTGCCTTGATGGTGCGCGCCTTACGTTCTATGGGCGCGGATAAAATCAACTATCTGGTGCCTAATCGTTTTGAATACGGTTATGGATTGACGCCAGAAATTGTTTTGCTGGCTAAAAAAATGTCACCTGATTTAATCGTGACTGTCGATAACGGCATTTCCAGTATCGATGGCGTGGCCAAAGCCAAACAGGAGAATATAAAAGTCGTGGTCACTGATCATCATCTTCAGGGTGCGGTGTTGCCCGAGGCTGATGCGATTGTGAATCCTAATCAGCAGGGCTGTGAATTCCCCAGCAAAATGATGGCAGGCGTAGGTGTGGCTTTCTATGTAATGCTTGCGGTTCGCGCCGAGCTGCGCTCAAGAGACTGGTTTAATGAACAACGCGCTGAACCCAATATGGCCGTGTTACTGGATCTGGTTGCTCTGGGTACGGTGGCTGATGTAGTGCCACTGGATAAAAATAATCGGCTATTGGTTGAACAGGGCCTGCACCGAATTCGTAAGACTCAATGCTGTGAGGGCATTCGTTCTTTGCTTGAAATTTCGGGTAAAAATATGAATGTCTGCACCACTCAGGACTTTGGTTTTGCGGTGGGACCCAGACTGAATGCCGCCGGACGACTGGATGACATGTCGGTTGGCATTGAATGTCTGCTGACCGATGATTTTGATCAGGCCATGCATTATGCAAAAATGCTCAATGACATGAATCAGCAGCGCAAGGAAATTGAAGGCGATATGCTGACGCAGGCCATGACCATTATGGATGAGCTGTTAGCCAAAATGGATGAACAGGAACTACAGGCGGGTCTTTGTCTGTACGACGAGGACTGGCATCAGGGCGTGGTGGGTTTATTAGCCTCTAGAGTCAAAGAAAAATATCATCGTCCGGTGATTGCGTTTGCCGATGCCGGTGGCGATGAAGTTAAAGGTTCGGCGCGCTCGATACCGGGCGTGCATATACGCGACGTGCTGGATGCAATTGCAACAAAACATCCGGCCATGGTACAAAAATTTGGTGGTCACGCCATGGCCGCAGGCCTGAGTTTGAAAAAATCGGATCTCGAACAATTTACCAGTGCGTTTTCTGAGCAAATTGAAATCAGTTTAGGCAAACGCTCATTGGATAAGGTCATCGAAACTGATGGCGGTTTGCTCTTGGGTGAGTTGAGTTTGCCGTTAGCAGAGACTCTGCGTTTTGCCGGCCCCTGGGGTCAGTGTTTTTCTGAACCCTTATTTGATGATGAGTTTGATGTTATCGATTGGCGCATCGTTGGCGAAAAACACCTTAAATTCAAGTTGTTGCATAATGTCAGCGGTGAAGAAGTTGAAGCGATTGCGTTTAATCAAAGCGCGGATGTTTTGCAGGCGGGAGAGTCATCGATAAGAATGATTTATCGTATGGACGTGAATGTGTTTCGTGGTCGTAAAACGTTACAGTTAATTATTCAACATATCGAATCTAAGTGAGTATAAAAATGAATTTTTATCCCATAGTCCGAAAGCTTCTTTTTTTATTAGAACCTGAAACCGCGCATACCGTTTCTTTACGCTTAATGGACGTGGCCCATAAACTGGGTTTGCTGAAACTATTTCTTGGTAAGCCAGTTAAAGCACCAGTGACGGTGATGGGCATCGAGTTTTTAAATCCCGTCGGCCTCGCGGCAGGTCTGGATAAAAACGGTGAGCATATTGATGCGTTAGCAGCCTGTGGTTTTGGTTTTGTCGAAATAGGTACAGTGACACCACGTGCTCAGCCGGGTAATCCGAAACCCAGATTGTTCAGGCTGGAGGCTGATGAGGCAATTATCAATCGCATGGGTTTTAATAATTACGGTGTTGAGTCTCTGATTGATAATGTAAAACGTAGTCAACGGAAATGTGTGCTGGGTATCAATATCGGCAAGAACCGTGATACCTCACTAGAAAATGCGGTTGATGACTATCTCTCAGCTCTAACTCAGGTTTATGCCTACGCTGATTATGTCACCATTAATATTTCATCACCCAATACACCGGGCTTGCGTGATTTACAGCACGGTGAGGAGCTGGAGAAACTGCTTTCTAGCTTAAAACAGGAGCAATCCCGATTAAATGAAATGCATGGTAAATATGTACCTCTCACCGTCAAGATTGCACCGGATCTTGATGACACCGAAATTGCCGAGCTGGCACAGACATTTATAAAACTAAAGATTGACGGGGTTATCGCAACGAATACCACTAATATGCGTGAAGGCTTGCATGATAAAGCTCAGGCTAAGGAGCA
>JBEQLM010000268.1:0-2770 GCA_040325975.1 Gammaproteobacteria bacterium
CTTTGTTGTCTTTCGTGTAGTTCTCAGCGTCATCCAATAGCATCGTTGGTCGATATTTTTCTATCGTCCTGAAAAGCGTGGGACCGGTTGCGTTGTTGAAAATCACCGCCTTTTTTTGTACTGGTGCCTTCAGCAAAATTACTTTGTTTTTCACTGTCTGCAATCGCTTTTTGTGTATTTAAAGGCTGGATAATTTGTGTGACGTGCATCGTAACATTCGACGCTGATAGTGACTCAAACCAGCCTGCAAATGAATCTGGATATAAATACAAATATAAAACTTTCGTGACGGTGTTATCTGGATGAATTAATATTCTATTCTGCTCGTCCAGCTCTGGCACATGATCAATTAACTGCTCGTTTAATAATAACTGCTCATTAAACGTACCATACTGCCCTGCTTCGAATCGAGAGTGATAATAACTCTGTAAAATTCTTAGCCGATATTCTTCAAAAGTCGCGATAGCTGCATTGGGTAAATAGGATAATAATTTATTAACATGTTCTATTAACTTATCATGCAGCTTATTTGCATTAACTAAAAACTGTTTCGCGCCAATAGGTAGAAACTGTTTTTTAGCTACGGCAGTGATAACCAACCCGACCGTGTTAGTCATGCCGTAATTGCGTAAATGATCTGCATGTTGTTGACGGATATATTTTACAAATTCACCACCACGTTCAAGCTCATCATTTAATTCCAGATAACGATCACAAACACTACTGTCCCATTCACGCCAAAAATGAAACTCATAAAAAAATGATTTTTCCAACTGTGAATAAAATGATAATAACGGTTCAATAGCCGCCTGTTTTTCAACGTCCGTTAGTAAGTCAGTATCAAAACCATCAAAGTTCACCAAACAGGAAACAGCCCCGTCTTGATGCACAATGGCATTATCACCTAATGGATGTGACCAGGAAAAAAGGTCATTATAATGCTCAATGTTCATTAATAACGAAGCCGATTAATCGAGGACTGCAGCTGCTTTTCCTGACGTGTTTTAAAAATCAAACCTCTAAAGGGTAAATCATCACCAAAATAGAAAACAACCACAACAACCCCTAATGCAATCAAAAATAAGATCACACAAAAAGGTTTTAAAAGCATCGGTGCCATTAATGCAAAAACACCACTAATCAACATGCCGACCAGGCCTAACCAGGCAGGTGTTTGTATTCCTGCCACTCGCTTTATATCAAAGCGTCGATTAAAAGCGCTCATGTCTTAACCGACCAATCCAGCAATACTATAAACAGCACCGGCAACAAAGATACCAATCAAGCCACCGACTAAGAATTGTTTACCTTTTTCTGAATTACCTCCACTAAAGTAAACGCCTGATCCCGCAATCGCAATCACACCCGCAATCGCTGATATTAATGTCACGGTATCGACAATAGTCTGGCCCTTGGACTCTAAGTCACCCGTAATATCCCCACCTGACGCAAATGAGGGTAAAGCCGCCAGAACCGGTGTGGTATAGAGAAACGCGAGCAACCAACAATAAGCCTGTATCATTTTTTTCATTTAAACTTCCTCTGATAGAATCGTACTAACTGTACAAAAATTATTTATAAAACTCATCAATTAACGCATTGATTGGCGTTTTAACTCCAATTCTTTGCGCGTAAAAAAAGCGGTTAACCAAATAACCAGTTCACCCAAGCCATACAAAACAGGCATGATCAATGCGGTGATATTTAAAGCCATCAATAAGGCCAGCATTAATTCCTGGCCATAACTCGCGCCACTAAACCACTGCACTAGCTGGTTGCCCTGCTCCCAGGGTAACAGCGGTAATAAAATCCGATTAAGCAACCATTCAACAAATACACCACCACCAAGAATATGGTCACGAACCGTAAAAACAGGGATTACTGATAAGAAACTTATGACTAACAAAGGACTCAATAACAGCGGCCACAGCCTGACCCAGGTAATCATGCGCCCCACCCTGAATTTGCTAATATTTTTTTATTTGTTTCAGCTTCGGCTTCAAGTACTTCATCGTGCTTCTTTTTTAGCTCATTTACATTGATATCTGAGGACGGATTAAAATATTTAGCCCAAAAATTTAAACCCTCATTGGATGTGTTTTTTTGTATATCAGGTAACTCAACATCCTTCCAACCTGTTACATCGGGCAATGGAAACTGAGCCAACCAGTACGGATTACGTGTTTTCATTCCCTGCGACTGCTGAGTGGTGATATAACATTGTCCTGTGTCCAACTCTTTAAGCTGCCTGGCTTCTAAACGAGACTCATAACGCGCTGATACGTTACTGCTATCATGATTAGAACTTCTTGACGCGGACACATCGGTAATTTCATGCTGCCCAAATAAACGCAAAGCATAATCGATGGTTGACTCGCCCTGCACTCTTAAAAATATTTTTGTTGCTGCAAGATCGTCCATCTGCTCTGTAAACACATGGGACACTTCTTTGATTTGTGCAATGGATTGAAAAGAAAAAGCCGCTGGCATATTTGCGCTTCGCGCTCTTGCCATGAATGTACCAAAACCATCATGAACAAATTTTCCCCAATCATCAAACAGCAACGAATAATATTCGTGTTCCGAGCCGCCCGATAATTGTCGATGCCTTGCTTGTACCGCGAACATTTCAATAATGGCAATAGCAACTGATTTAGAGAACCGAGTCGCCGGGCAATGAAAATAAACACACTGGTTTTTATTGATGACCGATTCAATGCTTATATCTGGTTGATAGGCATTTAGGCGCTCACTTCGCTCCCCTGCGACA
>JBEQLM010000269.1:0-2751 GCA_040325975.1 Gammaproteobacteria bacterium
GTGACTTTCTGGCATTGCCACCAGGGCAGCAGAGTTAGCCATACTCGCTTCTATCTGCCCTATCGTGGCCAGGACACGGCTAAATGCTGATAATTGTTTCTGGTTCATTGAGTGAGCTTGATCATCAGCATTGGCAAAGTGACTCATCAATCGAATCTGCCCCACTGACTCACAGGCCCGCAAACGCTGATGCGAAGATTCAGCCATTTCCATAGGCATGCCCAGTCGGTGCATGCCGGTATCGAGCTTTAACCAGACATCGAGCTTTACATCGGAACATTGTTCTAATAAATCAATTTGCCGAGGTTGATGCACTACCACTTGGATATCGAGATCAGCTAAAGCTTTTAATTCTTCGAGACTGGAAAAACCCTGCAACACCATCAATGGTTTGGAAACGCCAGACTGGCGCAAAGAAATAGCTTCATTAGGAGTCGCCAGAGCGAAAGCATCGGCTTCAGATAAAGCCTCAGCCGCTGTTTGCACACCATGACCATAGGCATTCGCCTTGATCACCGCTATCACTTTGCTATCAGGTGCAAAACTTTTAACGCGTTGCAGATTATGCCGAAGCGCTTCGGCATCAATACTGATGTATGCAGTTCTTGTATGTCTTTTTTTCACAGACATAATCGGCATCAATGCCTATTCAAAATCATCGTTGCTATACATGTCGGGCGTGAAGTTATCAAAACGCGTGTACTTGCCGTGAAAGGTTAAGCGCACCTTACCGATAGGGCCATTACGCTGCTTGCCGACAATGATTTCTGCCGTGCCTTTATCGGGGCTTTCATCGTTATAAACTTCATCGCGATAGACGAACAGAATAATATCCGCGTCCTGCTCGATCGCGCCTGATTCACGCAAATCAGACATGATGGGGCGTTTATCCGTGCGTTGCTCAAGGCCACGATTAAGCTGAGATAAAGCAATTACCGGTATGCCTAACTCTTTAGCCAACGCTTTCAAATTACGCGAAATCTCAGAAATTTCTGTTGCCCTGTTTTCACTACCACCAGCAATCTGCATCAGTTGGAGATAATCGATAACCACCAGACCCAAACCATGCTCACGTTTAATACGACGGGCTCTGGCGCGCACCTCACTCGGTGACATCGCTGGCGTGTCATCAATAAATAACTTGGTTTCAGATAGCATAGAAATCGAAGAGGTAATGCGCGGCCAATCTTCATCGGTCAGCTCACCGGTGCGGATGTGATGCTGATCGATACGCCCCAGAGAAGAAATCAGACGCATCGCCAATTGCTCGCCGGGCATCTCCATACTGAATACCACAACCGGCAACCCACCGGATATAGCCGCCGTTTCAGCCACGTTCATGGCAAAGGTGGTTTTACCCATAGCAGGACGACCGGCGACAATGACCAGATCACCAGGTTGAAAACCCGTGGTCATCTTATCCAGATCAGTAAAACCTGTGGCAACCCCTGAAACAGCTCCCTTGGTTTCAAATAAATGATCAATTTGCTCGACAGTTTTAGACAGCACCTGACTGATGGCTCGAACGCCGGTTTGGCCACGTACTTTCTGTTCGGCAATAGCAAAGACATTCTTCTCTGCAGTTTCGAGTAATTCGGTCGTTCCCCGACCTTCTGGTCGATAGCCACTTTCGGCAATATCGGTGCCGACACCAATCAGCTGACGCAACACTGAACGCTCACGCACGATATCCGCATAGGCGACGATATTCGCCGCACTGGGCGTGTCTTTGGCTAAACGCCCCAGATAAGCCAGACCGCCGACCTCTTCAAGCTCTTCGTTATAGGCTAATGATTCAGAGAGAGTGACTACATCAAAGGGCTGAGTTTTGCTTTCCAGTGAGCCTATGGCTCTAAAAATCAGTCGATGATCGTGGCGATAGAAATCTTTTTCATGGATGCGATCAGCAATCTTTTCCCAGGCACGGTTATCGAGCAATAAACCACCAATAACCGCCTGCTCCGCCTCAATCGAATGAGGTGGCAGTTTCAAATTATCGGTGCGTACGGAAGTGGGAAATGTAACGGTATCGGACATGCGCTAATAGTGCCATATTCTGTAAGATTAAAAAAGAAAAGGCCCACCATTTGGCGAGCCTTTTCTTACAAACAAGACAAAGTAACTTCTAAAAAAGAGAACTTCTAGACGCAAGCAAGGCAGTTAGCTGCAATGCCTGCAAAAATTCTTTTTAAAAAAGAACTTTTTAGTCTTCTTCGCCAATAATGGTTACTTTAACCACAGCATCTACATCTGCGTGCAAATGCAATGTGATTTCATAATCACCAGCAAGACGTAATGGACCGTCTGGAAGACGTACATCACGTTTAGCTACTTCAACACCAGCAGCAGTTACCGCATCAGCGATATCAGCGTTACCAACTGAACCGAACAATTTACCTTCAGTACCAGACTTGGAGGTAATGCTAACTTCCAGCTTAGCCAGTTGATCACGTTTCGCTTCAGCAGCTTTTAGTGATTCAGCCGCGGCTTTTTCAAGCTCGGCACGACTTGCTTCAATTTCAGCAATATTTGCTGCAGTCGCTACCTTGGCTTTGCCTGTTGGCAAAAGGTAGTTACGAGCAAAACCAGATTTCACATTAACCAAATCGCCTAATCCACCCAGACGATCAATTTTTTCAACCAGAATGACTTCCATCGTTCAAAACCTCTATAGTAAATCGAGCTACTGATTACGCTGTAATCAATCGCCCTCTAAAATCAATCCAGGCATCTGCGATTCCAATAAGAATC
>JBEQLM010000026.1:0-12819 GCA_040325975.1 Gammaproteobacteria bacterium
CTGCCGATGCACATAATCTTGATCGAATAATGGAAGTGGCGGCAGATGCACTGCGCCTGCCACCCTGGGATGCCGATGTCAGCAAACTCTCCGGTGGTGAGCGCCGCCGTGTTGCCTTGTGCAAATTACTATTATCTTCACCTGATATGCTCATTCTCGATGAACCGACCAATCATCTGGATGCTGAATCTGTCGCCTGGCTGGAACGCTTCCTCAAAGACTTTCAGGGCACTGTTGTCGCTGTCACCCATGACCGCTACTTCCTCGATAATGTGGCTGGCTGGATTCTCGAACTGGATCGCGGTCACGGAATACCATGGGAGGGCAATTACTCCTCCTGGCTGGAACAGAAAGATCAGCGACTCTCCATGGAAGAAAACAAAGAAGCTGGCCGCCAGAAAGCCATCAAAGCTGAGCTTGAATGGGTTAACTCCAACCCTAAGGCGCGGCAGGCAAAAAGTAAGGCACGTATGCAGCGTTTTGAAGAACTCTCTTCCAGTGAATACCAGAAACGTAGTGAAACCAAATCTTTATATATTCCACCCGGTGAACGCCTTGGTGAAAAAGTCATTGAAGCTGACCACATCAGTAAAAAGTATGACGACAAATTGCTCTACGATGATTTAAGTTTCAGATTGCCGCGTGGCGGAATCGTTGGAATCATTGGTGCCAACGGAGCGGGTAAAACCACCCTGTTCCGCATGCTAACTGGTGAAGAGACTCCCGATAGCGGCACCTTTGAAGTCGGTGAATCAGTTCAGATTGGTTATGTCGATCAGTCACGTGATAGCCTGGATGGCAGTAAAACGGTTTGGCAGGAAATCTCTGATGGCCTCGATAACATCACCATTGGCAATTACACTGTGCCATCACGTGGTTACGTCAGTCGCTTCAATTTTAAAGGTGAAGCTCAGCAAAAATTCATCAAGGATTTATCGGGTGGTGAACGTAACCGAGTGCATCTGGCCAAACTACTCAAGAGTGGCGGCAACTTGTTACTGCTTGATGAGCCAACCAATGATCTTGACGTTGAAACCCTGCGTGCTCTGGAAGAAGCTATTCTCGACTTCCCCGGCTGTGTAGTTGTGATCTCGCATGATCGCTGGTTCCTCGACCGTATCGCGACACATATCCTGGCCTTTGAAGGTGATAGTAAAGCGGTCTGGTTTGAAGGTAACTATACCGATTATGAGGCAGATAGAAAACTACGACTGGGTGATGAAGCGATCAACCCGCATCGTATTAAATTTAAAAAACTGGCTTAAAGGTATGGCTTTGGCTAAATCAGGCACGATCAATCATGCAAGCAACTTTTTCTTAATATGATCAATATATGACTCCATAATTTTCACCAAAGCATCTTCATGGCTTTCATCAACAAGATGAAATTCACGGTCAACAATATGAGCCAAATCAGGCCACAGATCGGCCTCTGCATCTTCAACCTTGATAACTTCTAACTTACCTGGCTCACTATAACCAGCAATCTGGTTGCCCAGCCTGACCTTCCTGGCTTCTTTCAAAGCCATATCGGCCTGCTTGCAGACATCAACAAAACTTAATTTTTTATCATCACAATCTGCAAAGGAGTAGCCATAAATAAGCTCCTTCCTAAGAGCCTTACCATCGATTTCGAAAACTAATTTTTTCAAACATTCACACAAGCGCTCTACTGCAAGTTTAGTATTATGAACATCTGCATATAACAATATCGCAAACTTATTTTCACCAATACGCGTTGCAATATCTCTCTCTCGTAATACACTGCTGATACGTTTTACCAATGAAACTATTATTTGCCTGACTGATTTACTATCAATCTCCTTCTTGATTTCCTCGATATTAGCAATCTCGATTTGCACTACAGAAAACTCTTCTTTTGTTTTCTGCGAATTGACCAGAGCCTCTCGACCCATATTCTGGAAGCCACTGGGTGTAACAAAAACTTGCTGGGTACGATCAGAACTGTCTGCTGTTCTTCTATGTGGACTTGAATTTGAACGAGCACGACTCAATAAATCCATGGCATCAAAGGGTTTGCCGATAAAATCCGTAGCACCAATATCAAAAACAGCACGCTTACCACCCGGGGAATCAGATTGCCCCGTCACCATAATTACAGGCAAGCTAGATATGCGTTTTTCATCAGACTCTCGAATCTTTAACAACAACTGCATACCATTCATTACTGGCATCTGCAGATCAGAAAAAACCACTTTGATGTTTTCGTTTTCATTGATGACGTTCCATGCCTCAGCACCATCTTTTGCAGTATGAACCACAAATTCTTCCTGTAACATTTTTTTTGCCGTCGCCAGTATTGTTGCCGAATCATCAACAACAAGAATCTCGTTTTTACTATCTCCCTGACTGCTCATATACTACTCACAAATGGTTCAAACCACATAAAATCAGGCCATAGTTTACGGGCTGTTTTATCAAAATATTACATGCTATTTATTATTACTCAATAGCCTCTAGCACACCAACATTAATCAACTCATCAATATCCAGCAAAATAATCATTTCATTATTGATGGTTGCCAGACCTTTGATGAACTCCATATTAACGTTACTACCCACTTCAGGTGCATCGTTAATATTATCTGCGGTAATATTATAAACATCTGAAACAGCATCAACGACCATACCAATAGTTCGCTCACCCTTATCATGCTCAACTTTCACCACAACAATCACTGTTTCTGCGTTAAATTCAGCATTATCCAGATGAAAGCGCTTTCTTAAATCAAAAATCGGTACAACCACACCACGAAGATTGACTACACCCAACACATAATCCGGTGCATTAGGGATAGCCGTTGCACTATCCCAGCCCCGGATTTCCTGAACACGTAGAATATCTACCCCGTATTCTTCATCAGCAAGCATAAACGTTAAATACTGGTCTGTGCCCGCTTCCATTTCCATAGAAGTACCATTTACATCTATTGCTGCATTCATAATATCTCTCCACTTACACTACATTCGGTAAACATTTTCATAGTTATGATAAGTTTTTTTTCAATTAAAAGTCCTGCCATTCACTGTCATCATTTTTATGAGGCAGACTAACCTTTTTCGCTGATTCAGCTGCGACATTTGCAAGTTTTGGTGCAGCTGTTTGCGTTACTGTTTTCTGCCTGACATGTGAAACACCCTGATGCCTCGCATAATCACTCTCATTCAATTTAAAGAATGACACCAGTGCATCCAGTTCCTGTGCCTGCGCACCCATAGCCTCACTGGCTGCGGCAGCTTCTTCTACCAGCGATGCGTTTTGCTGTGTCATCTCATCCATTTGTAGCAGGGCTTTATTTACCTGATTAATACCATCAGATTGTTCCTTACTGGCAGCCGCGATTTCAGCAACAATATCACTGACTTTCTTCACAGAATCTACAATTTCAGACAATGCCCCACCTGATTCGCTGACCAGCGTTGAGCCTTTTTCTACCTTCTCCACACTATTTTTAATCAGACCCTTAATTTCTTTGGCTGCTGTCGCACTGCGACCAGCCAGATTACGTACCTCACTGGCCACCACGGCAAAACCACGACCCTGCTCACCGGCACGAGCCGCCTCAACCGCCGCGTTCAAAGCCAGCAAGTTAGTCTGGAAAGCAATTTCATCAATCACACCAATGATGTCAGCAATCTGTTTGCTGGCCGCATTAATTTCACCCATAGCGGTGACTGCCTCACCAACAACCTGACCACCTAAGTCGGCCTGATCACGCGCCGCCATCGCCAACTGATTCGCGTGTTGTGCATTTTCGGAGTTCTGGTTCACCGTGCCGGTCATCTCTTCCATACTGGAAGCGACTTCTTCGAGACTGGATGCCTGTTCCTGAGTTCGTTGGCTCAAATTGGCATTACCCTGCGATACCTGTTCGGAAGCCACACTGACTTCACCGGCACCCGATTTAATACCGGAAATAATTTCCAGCAATTTCTGAATCGTCTGGCCAATCGAACCATAAACACCGACAGCACCCTTATCAATCTTGATATCCAGGTTGCCGTTAGCCATTGACTCTGAGATCAGCATCAACTCAGCAGGATCATGACCCAGCTGTGCACTCACACTGCGTAAAATCACGATAGCCATGAATATTGAGATTAATACTGCAACGATACTGACGATGATAATCATACTATTGGAAAAATCGATGACTGGAGTAATCCTCTCCTTTTCGGTTTCAACTATCTGATCACCCATTGACTCGATTTTAACCAGTACTTCCAACATGGTCGCCGAGTTTTTTTCGTAGACATCTCGTGCAACCGCATAGGTCTTGAATAATTTACTGGCTTCATCAAAATCAGCCTCATGCTTAGCATCTGCTTGCCTTAAAGCATTGCTGTAGGTTTGCCCCTTATACTTACCATCAGGTACAAGCAGCCTCTTAAAATCAGGGTGATTAATAATACCATCGAGAGTTTCATCGATCATTTCATCGCCTTCCTTGATACCGGCCAATGATTCCTGTGCATCTTCAAAACTCAACATGCGACGGTAGTAATACATGCCTTTCAACATGCCAATTTGAGTCATCATGGCTCCATCTGCCGCTTGCCATTTCTGTTGAAGCCCGGTATTCCAGCTGATTGTCTTATTTGGATTACTTTCGAATACCTTAAACGCACCATCACCCACTTTCTCGGCATGTGTCATCAAAATTTGAAAATCATAGAAATTGGCTGCCAAACGCTGATCAACAGCAGAAAATTTTTCAAATTCTGAAACCACTCGTTCAGCCGCTGCCTTATAGTCATGTTCAGCCTCGGTGACATCCCTAACCGCCGCATCATTCAGCAAACCCGCATCTCTCAGTCTCTCCAGAGATTCAGCAGCTGAATCTGAATTGGCTTTTATCTCATCACGGGCAATTTTCATATTCGCATGACCAGCAAAAATCTCTGCCATCACCAGTAATTCAGCCTGTGTTTTGATCGAGCCATTCATTGCCCCATCAGCGGTATCCCAGGCGGGTCCAGTTAAATATTCCAGAGATTCGCTCAGTTTATTGACACCATAATACCCGGTAGCACCACTAACCAGTACGAATACGGTCAGCGCAAGAAACGCAGCTCCAATCTTGGATGACATTTTCATATTCATGATATTCACTCTCCTTATTTGATAATCGATGTCGGAACAAAGCAACTTATAAAAAATATTGCCTCAACCCGCCATAAAAATAATAAATTCAATTTTTTTATGCTTAATTTTCTCAAGCAGATTCAACCATCATAATTCACAGCTCGATTTCTATTTACACACGTTTTTTCGGAAAAAAGCCTGTTCATTAAAATAGCTCTATACCACCCTCTCCCATAGAAGTCTGTTTTACTGGATTCTCTTTTTTAAGCTCTTCGCTAACTTTGGCAATATCGGCCTTCATTACAGACAAAACCTTTCCTGACTCACCATGATCTGCTATTTTTAGCTCAATCACGTTCCGGTTAATTCGATCAAACAACTGCTCAAGATTTCCTGATCGGGTAGCACAATGGGTAACCAGCTGCTGCACAATATCCTCAAACTGGAAAGAACGAACCACAGTGGTAATATTCTGATTAACCATCTTGCTCAAGGCATGGTAGGCTTGCTGTTTTTTTCCACTATCAACATCATCGGTCGCAGTTGCTATTTGTAGCACCAATTCATTCTGTTCTTTTAATTGGTCACTCAAACTATTAAGGCTCTGCATCAATGTCTTAATCGCATCGCTGACTACCAATCCCATCTGGGATAGCTCATCACTGATCTCAGCATGCTCACGCTTTAGCAAAACATATAGCTCGCCTTCCAGATCATATAATAATGACTGGATCTCAGAGGATTTATCTTGTTTTATGCTCACGCCATTCCTCTTTGTAATTTGAATTTACCCATCAGATTACACCTTCGTTATTTTGCTTCACTAATCAGTAACTGAATTTTTTGAGCTATTTTATTTAAAGGTAGCACATAATCGGTCGCTTTGAGTTTAACAGCCTCACCTGGCATTCCCCAGACGACACTGCTATTTTCATCCTGTGCAATGGTTTTTGAGCCAGAGTCATGCATTTGCTTCAAACCTCTAGCACCATCAGCACCCATACCTGTTAACAAAACTCCCACGGCATTATCACCTGCAGCTTCCTCTACTGAACGAAACATCACATCCACTGAAGGTTTGTGTCGATTACAGGGTTCGCCATCATCCAGTTTGATGTAATATCGGGCACCTTCACGAACCAATATCAAGTGTCTGTCCCCCGGCGCAATATAGGCATGACCAGGTAACACATGCTGGCCATCTACTGCCTCACAAACTGCCATCGGTGAAAGACTATCCATACGCCTGGAAAACGCTGAGCTAAAGGCTTTTGGTATATGTTGAGCAATCACAATGGCCGGTGAGTCAGGGCGCATATTGATCAACACTTCCTTAATAGCTTCCGTACCTCCCGTCGAAGCCCCTATTGCAATAATTTTTTCTGTTGTTTTTAATTTTTCCTGTGGCTTCTTTTTACGTAACTTATTGAGTGACTCAATCGATTTACGATGCATCATTGTTACTGAAGATAACTCTGACGTATTGGGCAAGATTTTAGCGTGTGCCGCCGTTTTTACCTTCTCAATAATCTCTTCTGCATAACCACTTAGCTCATGCGCAATATCAATTTTTGGTTTACTGATATAATCCACCGCACCGATACTCAATGCTTCTAATGCAATATCAGCACCTTTTTGAGTCAGTGAAGAAATCATCACTACTGGCATTGGCCGCAGTCTCATGACATTTCGCAGAAAACTAATACCATCCATTTTTGGCATTTCAACATCCAGCGTTAACACATCGGGGTGCAATTTTTTAATTTTGTCCCTGGCAATGTAAGGATCCATCGCTGTACCGACAACCTCGATCTCCTTATCCGAAGATAATATCTCCGTTAATATTTTCCGCACAACAGCAGAATCATCAACAATTAAAACTGTAATTTTTTTCATAGCATTTTTGCAAGGCTCTATCTCTTTTTAGCCAGGCTAAAAAAGATCAACCTTACCTTCAACTTTCTTCTCATTAAGTCTTTTAATGTAATCCTGCTCTCTTCTTTTTAGAGTATCATTATGCAAGGCATTAAGTCGCTTGACGCGAACTCTTCCTGTTAAAGGAAAATATTGCACCTTGCGCGGCCAGGGCCCTCTGGTATCTTCAGCTTCAACGCCAAAACCTTCCGTTTGTAAATAATGTTTAACAAAGTCAACATTTTTACCACCAATGTCCGTATTAATACTCAAAACTTTGCCACCACCGAACAATTTAACTTCAAGATTCTTTCGTTTACCACCACCAGCAAGAATGACATTAATCAAACGTTCCATTGCCACATTACCATAACGGGTCTCAGCACTGACCGGCGTGTTTTCCCAGGCCGACGAAGTTGTTCGTTCTCGATTATCAGGCAACATAAAATGATTCATTCCGCCAATTCCCGTGACTCTGTCACGAATACAGGCTGAGACACAAGAGCCTAAAACTGTAGTAATTAACTCGCCATGCAATGAAACATAAAATTCACCCGGCAAAATTTTTGCTGCGAAAATATCATGCTTGGTATCCCAATAACGATTAATATGTCCAAAGCCCTGAAGCATGGGCGGGGCATTAGCCATGTCAACAGATGTATTTCGATATATCGGTTTATTCATTGAATCTTCCTGTGAATGGTACGGCCAACAGTGCTAAACCGCTGCGTCAAACCAAATAAACTTTCAGAATGGCCAACAAACAAGCAACCCTCATCACCAAGGTACTCGGCAAAGTGATCAAGCAAGGTCACACGTGTATCACGGTCAAAATATATGGTGACATTGCGACAAAAAATAATATCGAAGGGCCCTTTCATTGGCCACTTTTCAGTCAAATTTAACTTGCGATATGTCACCATATTTTTGATTTCATCAATCACCTTAATCGAGCTTTCATTCACACCACACCCCACCTGGAACCAACGCTTACGCCGATCTAATGAAATTTCTTTTACGTGGTCTTTGGGATAGATTGCTGTTTTGGCGACTTCCAGAATATTGGAATCTAAATCTGTTGCAAGAATTTTTACATCCCAGCGTTCAATATCAGGAATACATTCTTTAAGCACCATAGCTATTGAGTACGGCTCTCTACCTGAAGAACAACCCGCAGACCATATTCTGAGACGTGGCCGGGAATCTGCACTTTTTTTATTGATTAATTCAGGCAGCAGTGACTCTGCCATAAATTCAAAATGATGGTTCTCACGAAAAAAAGAGGTGACATTGGTTGTAATGGAATTAATGAAGTGTGTACGTTCGTCTGTATTACCACCTTTTTCTTCACCTTCTTTAAGCAAAGAACAATACGACTTAAAATCCTTTAAACCCAGTGCTCGCAAACGTTTGACCAGACGACCATAAATCAGTTCACGCTTGCCCGAAGACAAACTAATACCCGCAACCTCACTCGCCAGTTTACTCAGATAGGTAAAATCTTTATCTGTAAATAAATATTCTTTTCTATAAGCGGGTTTATTATTTGCTATTTCAGCCATCCCATTTATACCTTAGAAGCCGAGCTGCTTTGATAAACCCAGTGTTGAAGCTTTATTTAACAGCCCCTCTGTCGGCTTATACCATGTTAGCTTTATATTTTTTTCTTGAAGATTTAATACGAAAGAAAAGAATAGTTGCAATATTGCACTATCAATAATTTCAACTTTAGATGCATCAATTTCAATATCATGACCACATGCTGCCAGTTTTTTTAAAGACTCGTAAATATCACTCGCATTATTAATTATCAATGATGATTCGAGTACAAATTGTTTCGTTGAACTGCCGGTATTAGCTGTCGCCTTAGCCGTCTTATTTTTCTTTTCAGAACCAGCCTTTTTAGGACTGGACTTTTTAGTAATGGCTTTTTTAGTAATGGCTTTTTTAGGGCTGGCCTTTTCAGACTTGTTTTTTTCAGGCTTAGTTTTCTGAGGCTTCTTAGTTTTTGGACTTAGTTTCTTCTTGCTTGTTTTTTTGTTTGCATCAGCCTCGGCGTTCAACCATGCCAGGGGATCATCACCCAATGCTCTAGACTTATTATCACTCTTGCCCACGATAGCACTCTCCGTTCAAAAGATCTCTAGCCAACGATGCATAGTCATATGCGCCAAAATTTTCACCCTTATACTCAAAAGCCGTTTTACCAAAACTGGGACTCTCTGCCAAAACTGTTGCTTCTCTAATAGTGGTTGCCAACATATTCTCAGGAAAATATTCAAACAATTTTTCTCTCACTTCCCATGACAAATTACGTCGAGTATGAAAGCGTGTTACCACAACCCAATAACTAAATTTTTTCTCAAACTTCTGCTCAAAATCTCTGAGCGTCTCAACAATGTCAGACAAGCCGCGTAAAGCTAAATAATCAGCTGCTACAGGAATAATCACTTCATCAGCCGCTGACAAGGCATAATCAATCAATAAGCCTGAGGCAGGTGGACAATCAATAAAAACAAAATCCTGCGTATTAGCCACCAAGGTCAATGCTTCTTTTAATCTGTTTGTTACCAGACCTTCACCTTCTCCACGCTCAATTTCTTTTAGGCCTGCACCCGCTGGCACCAGGTGCAGTCTGTCACGCGCAGCAACTGCAACCTGAGGAATTGATTTCTCACCCAATAACACCTTATCAACGCCAATGTCATCTCGGCGATAACACCCCCAATACGCAGCTAAATGCCCCTGAGGATCCAGATCTATCCCCGTGACAGAATTTCCTTTTATCGCGAATGCATGCGCGAGATTAGCAGTAGTCGTAGTCTTACCGACACCCCCTTTCTGATTAATAACCGCTATAGTTCGCATTCTTTACCTTCTACTACCCCAACACATCAAAACATCTCGTCTGAAAACCAATCGAGCCCTAAATTGATTTAGGATTGAGATGTTTGCACCAAACCCAGAACATCAATAATCAAGGCCACTGCACCGTCACCTAATACAGTTGCCCCCGCAATACCCGGTACTTGCTGATAATTTTGTTCCAGACTCTTGATCACCACCTGCTGCTGACCAACAACATCATCAACATATAAGCCAACACGTCGACCACCTATATCAATGACCACTAACAAACCTACTCTTTCTTCTTCATCATCATCAGAAAGAATATTAAATACCTCACGTAAGCGAATCACCGAAATATACTCTTCACGATAAGGGTAAAACTCAGATTCATTAGCAACAGCATTAATTTCTTTTTCAGAAACCTGTAGTGATTCAACGATAGATAATAAAGGCACAATGTATACCTGATCAGCGATACTGACCATCTGGCCTTCGAGAATAGCAACGGTCAGTGGCAGTCTTATAGTGAAGAGACTACCTTTTCCTGCCTTAGAGGTCACCTCAACAGTACCACCCAAATCATTCATGTTACGTCTCACCACATCCATACCAACACCACGTCCAGAGACATCGCTAACCTCGACCGCTGTGGAGAAACCAGGACGAAAAATCAAATTTTGAATTTGTGCCTCTGTTAACTCTTCATTCTTTTCTACCAGGCCTTTTTCACGAGCTTTTTCAATGATTTTCTCTGCATTCAGTCCAGCACCATCGTCAGAAATTTCAATAATAATATTGCCGCCCTGATGATAGGCATTAATACTGATCAGACCTTTTTCATTCTTACCCTCAGCAACACGTACAGCAGGTGTTTCAATCCCATGATCCAGTGCATTTCGTACCAGATGCATCAAAGGATCACCAATTTTCTCCAGCACTGTTTTATCCAGTTCTGTGGTTTCACCGGAAAATTTCAACTCCACCTGTTTACCAAGAGAGAGGCTTAAATCGTGCACAATACGAGGTAAACGTTGGAATGCAAAATCAATCGGTAACATACGTATACCCATGGTTTGCTCCTGCAAATCACGAGTATTACGTTCCAGTTGATCCAGGCATTCATTTAGTTTTTCATTTTTATCCATGCCCAGATCATTACATACACGACTCAAAATCGACTGTGTAATCACCAACTCACCGACCAGATTAACCAGACCATCGACCTTGCTAATGCCGACTCGAATTGAAGTTGACTCTTGATTTGAAAACCCAGATCTATCCACACGACGACGGCCAGATTTTGGTTCATCCGTAGCTCGTGTTTTAACTTCTACAGCCTCAATTTCTTTCTCAACCACTTCATTTTTCTGAACGATCTCCAGATCACAATCATCTTCCACCCATTCAAAAATCTCGGTGATCTGCCCCAGGGAAACATTGCCCTTAAGCACCATATCCCATCCAAGATAACAATTCTGCGCATCCATTTCTGAAAATTCCGGTAAATGCTCATGATTTACAGTAACGTCCAGATCACCCAAACATTGAAGCTCACGAATTAAACGAAATGGATCATTACCCGTGTAAAACATGTTCTGATGTGGATAGAATGCAATACTCCAGATGGCCACCACATCCTGCTCTTCAGAATCGCTGACCGACAAATTTTCTGTTATTTGTACCGGCGCTGGCGCAGCACTATCTCTGATAAATGCTTCTAGCCTTTCGTGTAACTCAGAAACCAGATCTTGATCAATGGGCTTTTTATCTTTACTGCATTGCACCATATGGCGTAAGCAATCGAGAGCAGCTAACAATAATTCAACCGCTTCGGGTGTTACAGCCAGTTTGCCGTTACGCATTTCATCCAGTATGGTTTCCATACCATGTGTGAAATCTGAAATTTCAGAAAAACCAAAAGTTCCACCACCACCTTTAATGGAATGAGCAGCACGGAATATGGTATTGATAACCTCTGAGTCTGAATCGCTAGTTAGATTAAGCAAACCCGACTCCATAATCTCCATTCCTTCTGAGCATTCCTCAAAAAAAACATCATGAAATTGAGATAAATCGATATCTATTTCTGAAACCATTTGGCCGATTCTTTATCTGATAAGTTAGAAAATAAATTAAACATGAAAAACATTAAGCATTATTCATCAATGTTTTTACAACACTCTATTGATAGTACCGAGCAAATTATCAGGATCAAAAGGCTTCTCTATCCAGCCAGTGGCGCCGGCAACTTTACCCTGCTCTTTTCTCACAGAACCGGTTTCCGTCGTCAAAATCAATATCGGGATAAATTTGTAGCTATCTAACTTGCGCAATTCAGCCGTCAGCGTAATACCATCCATATTTGGCATATTAACGTCAGTAACAACCAGATCTACAGAAGTCTTTTTAGCAAATTCAAGCGCTTCCACACCATCTTCTGCTTCATTGACTTCATGCCCCACACCTTTCAAAGTAAATGAAACCATTTCACGCATGGATGCCGAGTCATCAACCAACAATATACTTGCCATACTATTTTGCCTCGTTATATTTCTTTATGAATAGTTTTATTAAGACTTCATTCATTATAGTCGGATACGAAAATTTCACATGAATTAAGCTACATAGGATACGTATTATTTTTATAATTAATTTAAGCGTACAAACTCATCTACAAACACCCCTTCAAATGACCAGCTCTACTCTGAAACAAAGTATATTTAACCTTATCAATCTGCTGCCTATAACCACAGATAATACTATACAAGCAGCGCTAAGTATGGACTATACTATTAAAATTTAAACTAGCACACCTACAGGCAGTGATATAGAATGCCTCGATAAGCATAAGCTGAAATATAAGCATGGGCTGAAGTAATAGAGGAATTACATGGCAAAAACCATTTTAATTGTTGATGACACGAGGTCTATTCTGGCTGTCATGAAAA
>JBEQLM010000270.1:0-2733 GCA_040325975.1 Gammaproteobacteria bacterium
GTCTTACGCGGCCTGATCGTCATTATGGACATCCGCCACCCGCTTAAGGAGTTCGATCTCCAGATGCTGGACTGGTGTAATCACTTCAAAATACCTGCTCATGTTTTGCTCACCAAAGCCGATAAATTAAAGCGCGGCCCCCAGCAGGCCACTTTGCTCAAATGTCGCAAATTTTTGAAAGAGGAAGGCTATGACGCCAGCATTCAGACTTTTTCCTCACTGAAAAAAACAGGGCTTGAAGAACTGGTCAATAAGCTGAATGGCTGGATGGAGCTGGGATTGCAAGAAAAAGAGCCCGAATAAGCAGATCAAAAAAATGCCCGGCCATAACGACCGGGCAACAAGTGGAGCCGAATTGGGGAATATCGACTCCATCATCAACCTGCCTAAGGAGAGAAGACAAGCTTGCGCCTAACTATGGCGCAACCAAAAAGGATGCGCCTCTAATTAAATACAAAGCGGCAAAGAAGTCAAAACACTCTAGATAAGTGGTCTAAAAATGGCACCCGAGGTGTAAGGAGAAGTTCAGGAAGGCCAAAATAACCACAAAGAAAAGCAATATCTGAGTGTGACAACTAAAGGTATCTGCATGGGGATGCCAACCTACACCTCTACACCAAAATCAAACCAGTGATTTCTATTTAACGATAGCAGGCACGATCTGTATGATTTTTAGACCATGCCCGCGAATTGACTGATTACAACTTAAAAATCAATCTTTACACCTACAGACAGCAGGTCGACATCTCCATCAGAAACTTCATAAAACTCATATTCGGCAACTACAGCGACTGAATCTCCAACCTTGTGCTCAAAACCAAAACCGTAAAACAGGTCAGTGCCTGTATCTTCTCCGCTACCAAATGGGTCAGAAACCTCAAGGGTCCAGGAATATAAGCCAATCTTTGCATACACGGCCGCCTGCTCACTAATTTTATGAATAGGAATCAAACTCGCCGCCAGTCCATATTGTGAAATTTCAACACCGAAAAAAGGGAAGTCGATTGTACCCAAATCCACATAGGCTAACTCAACAGCAAGATTTTCATTGAGCATGGCACCCATGCCAATCTTAATACCTGTAGCTGTTTCCTGCAGAACATCATCGTCACTATTACCTATACTAGCCAGCAGATAGCCATTGGCTAGCGCATGAGTGACTGGTGCCAGAGTCAAAGCACATAAAACAGGTAATAATCTAAGTTTTGTTTTCATTATTAATTCTCCATAATATTATTTATTTAATTCCAGTCCAATTGTCTGAACAATGCGAGTTTGCCTCAAAAACTTCAAATTAGAAATACCAGTTATTATTTGTGGTAACAGTACCCTTATACATTCAATCAGTGCGCTTCATCCCAATTACTACCGACTCCGATATCCACCACCAGCTTCACACTCAGATCAGCAGCCGATTCCATATTAGTGCGCAGCAACTCACTCAACTGCTCAACCTGCGATTCAGACACTTCCACCACCAGTTCATCGTGTACCTGCATCACCACTTTGGCATCCAGATCACTAGCTCGCAACGCGGCATCCACATTGATCATCGCGCGTTTGATGATGTCGGCAGCCGTGCCCTGCATGGGAGCATTGATGGCGGTGCGTTCAGCATATTGTCGGCGTTGCGCATTGCGGGCATTAATCTCCGGCAAATATAAACGACGACCATAAACGGTTTCGACATAACCCTGCTCGGCGGCTTTCTCTCTGGTGCTGTCCATGTAATTTTTCACGCCGGGGTAGCGTTCGAAATATAAATTCACATAGTCCTGCGCTTCATATCGACCAATGCCCAGCTGCTTGGCCAGACCAAACGCCGACATACCATAAATCAGACCGAAGTTTATCGCCTTGGCGGCGCGGCGTTGTTCGTTCTCAACTTCATCCAGTGGTATGCCGAAGACTTCGGCGGCGGTGGCCTTGTGCACATCAATGCCTTCGGCAAAGGCTTTGAGCAGGCTTTCGTCCTGCGACAGATGCGCCATGATGCGTAATTCGATTTGGGAATAATCGGCGGCGACCAGACACTTGCCTTCATCGGCGATAAAGGCCTGACGGATGCGGCGACCTTCTTCACTGCGCACCGGGATGTTCTGCAGGTTTGGATCCGACGATGACAGACGACCGGTGGCCGCACCAGTCTGGTTATAAGAAGTATGTACTCGACCGGTATCCGCATCCACCTGCAAAGGCAGCTTATCGGTGTAAGTGGATTTGAGTTTACTCAGGCTACGATGTTCGAGAATCATTTTAGGAATTTCGTATTCCTCGGCAAGTTCCTGCAACACGTCTTCTGCCGTTGAGTGCTGTCCGGTTTTGGTTTTCTTTACCGACGGGATTTCCAGCTTCTCAAATAAAATCACACCCAGTTGTTTTGGCGACGCCAGATTAAAAGTTTCGCCAGCCAGCTCAAACACCTGCTTCTCGACTTCGGCCATACGCGTCTGCAATTGTTTGCTCTGTTTGTTGAGCATGGCCACATCGACTTTCACACCGTTACGCTCGATAGTCTTCAACACCGGCAACAAAGGCATTTCAATTTCGCGATAAACTTTTAACAAACCTGCTTCGGCCTTCAAGGACGCGCTCAACGCTTTGTGCAACTGCAAGGTGATGTCGGCATCTTCCGCCGCGTATGGCCCGGCCTGTTCTAATGCGATCTCATTAAAGGTGATTTGTTTTTTGCCTTTACCAGCGATGTCTTCAAAATGAATGGTGTTGTGGCCG
>JBEQLM010000271.1:0-2728 GCA_040325975.1 Gammaproteobacteria bacterium
CAAAAACAGGAAGCGGGTATTTCGGATGGGTTGATTCGGGTAGCAGTTGGTTTGGAGGATATTGAGGATATTAAAGCGGATTTAGCGAGGGGAATGTAGGAGAGAGTGGGCCAATGGCAAGGCTGGGATATCGAGATTAAAGAATGGCTTGCAAGAGATAACTTTAGGTCTGTATGGTGTGAGCATGGGCCGTATTTTGATAAGTCATTTTTTGAATATTTTAATCACTCTGTACAGTAAAAAAATACTACAGAAAAAGAAAAGCCGGAGCAGATCCCAATAGTTTCTAATATTAAAGAAACTCGTGATCTGCCCCGGCTTTTTTCTAGCAGCTAAAAGCGATTATTGTGCTGTTGCCGCTGCAGGTGCTACTGGTGCTGCTGGTTCAGCCGCTGCTTCAGGCGCGCTTACTGGCGCAGCTTCAGGTGCAGTACAATTCCATCCCCAGGAAGTCAGTTTGGCAACAAAGGCTTCTGCTTTTTCTTGACAGTAAGCTGTGTCATTTGCCGCATTCCAGAGAGTCTTCATTGGCACACCTTCTGTTTCTTTGGTGTAGTTCACTGCACAAGCTGTTGAGCCTGCTTCAGATTCAATACTGACTGTTCTTATTAATTTATTATGAGTACAGCTCCATGTATTAGCGAGTGCACTTACGGGTGCTACCATTACTGCAATAGCGATACATCGTAAAATAAAATTCATGTGATATAGCCTCTTTTTGATATTTTAATATGGTCCGTATAAATACTGGAATATGACTATTCCAGTGGTTTTGCAGACTAGCAGAAATACAGAAAGCTGGATAGAGCCTGTGTAATTTATATGTTTACGGTATATCTGATAAAGTTGCTGTTTCCGCCGCTACTGAAAAATGACTCATGAAATTATGGAACTAACCGCCCGAGAGTTACTAACACATTTATTCCAGACGGCCATTGACGAAGTCGATGGCCGCCTTCGCGTGCAATCATGGTGTCGTGATAACAATGCCAGATTCGATCATTGTATCGCTATTGGAAAAGCCGCTCCCGCTATGTTGCAGGGCGCGTTGGATCATAATAAAAATCTCAGGCAGGCATTATTAATCTGTCCTCCCGGACATTACTCCCGTGCTATCAGAAAAGATAAACGTATCAATATAGTTGAGTCATCCCATCCTGTGCCGGATCAAACCAGTCTTGATGCGGGTGAAGCCTTGTTGCGGTTTCTGGACAGTATTCCTCAGGGTGAAAAATTACTGGTGCTGGTTTCTGGTGGTACATCGAGTCTGGTTGAAGTGATGATTGATGGCTTGTCGCTGGAACAGTTACAAAAAATTAATCAACATCTATTGGCTTCAGGAAAAAACATTCAGCAGATGAATGCCTGGCGTAAACAGTTTTCGCGGATCAAGGGCGGTGGCTTGCTGGAATATGTGCAGACTGAACACTGTACGCAGTTGTTGATTTCTGATGTGCAAAATGATGATGCTTCGGTGATTGGTTCTGGTTTGCTTGTCGCCAGCCATGATCAGGTGCTAGATGATGATCATTTTCTGCACGGCTTGCTCAGCACGGTTCAAGTTAAGAGTCGTCATTGTTTGGATGCCATTGAATCTCATATTGTCGCTACGCAACAACAGGCCATGCAGGCGGCGTATGATGAAGCTGAAAATATGGGGGTGGATTGTTATCTGCATGCTGAGTTTTTGTCGGGTGAGGCTGAAGAGCAGGGTGTCAGAATTGCACAGTGGTTGCTGTCCGCACCAGCGGGGATACATATATGGGGTGGTGAAACTACAGTGACTTTACCTGAGAGCCCCGGCACGGGTGGCCGTAACCAGCAGTTTGCTTTAGCTGCCGCTCAGGTACTGGATGGTTATAATGACATTTCATTGCTGGCAGCGGGAACGGATGGTATTGATGGCAACACACCCTGTGCTGGAGCAGTGGTTTATGGTTCGACCATGCAGGCGGCGCAAAAATTGGGTATGGATGTGGCGCAGGCTTTACAAAAAGCCGATGCGGGTAAAGTATTAATGGCGACGGAGTACTGGTTAAAAACTGGGCCGACTAATACCAACGTGATGGATTTAGTGATTGCCTACAAAAGAACTTAGCACGAAGCATCTTTTATTCGGCATGTCCCTATGCCTCACCCCTTCGGGGCTGTCGTGCAAAATAATTCCTGAAGATTTTGTCCGCTATAGCTGCGTTAAAAATGATTTCAAAATGCTCATTTACGAAAAGTAAACTGCGCTTTTTACTACGGGCTATCCCTGCCCTTCGCCCTTCAGGTCAGCAGAGCTGTTCAATTTGTTCCTACAAATTAGTCAATAATTTTTGCCTTGCTATAACGAAAAATCTACATCGTGCAAAGCTCTTTATAAGTATTGATCTTTTACGCCAATTATCTTTTACGCCAGTTAATACGCAAAGCTTTTAATACTTTGTCACTGTATTTACGTGATCCAGCGCTGCCGTTGTACCGAGCCAGTGCTTTGTGTAGATTGTTTTTTTCCATGTCCATATAATATTTCAAAATGGTACAGCCCATGCGCAGGTTGGTGTCGATGTCGACGAGGTTGTCACCGGGGTGACCGATTTCTTTTAACCAGAAGGGCATGACCTGCATTAATCCCTGCGCACCTGAACGAGAAATCGCAAAGTGATCAAAATGACTTTCGATTTCTATGACGGCGAGTACCAGTTCGGGAACCAGATTGGCACGGCTGGCTTCACGGTGAATG
>JBEQLM010000272.1:0-2723 GCA_040325975.1 Gammaproteobacteria bacterium
GCCGAAACTTGACGGCTTTGCTGCTTATGATGACGGTGTAAGGTTTTACACAAGAGGTGATGGTAAACGTGGTACTGATATTACTCGAGTTTTTGAGCGCGGCTTAACTGTCGCAGGTGGCGGTGCTCGTGGTCTCGGTGCTGGTGAAATCGTTGTTTCCAAAGAATATTTTTTACAAAATCTTTCTCAGTATTTTGAAAATACTAGAAACTTTCAGGCGAGTGTGGTTAAGGAAAAAGAACTCGAAAAACATGCCGCTAAAGCCATTAAAGATAAAGCAGCGGTATTTTTTCCTTTTGCTGAACTGCCTTCATGGAAAGGTTTGGCTGTTGAGTTGATGGATGACTACGATGAGGTGGTCGAGAAAATCAGGACTACTGTTGATTATGATGTTGATGGAGTGATATTTGAAATCACTGATGATGAATTAAAGAAATATATGGGGGCAACCAACCATCATCATCGTTGGCAGATTGCACTTAAGTCTAACGATGAAGCCGCAGAAGTGGTTGTTGTCTCAGTCAAACCGCAAACATCAAGAAACGGCAGGGTTACGCCTGTCGCTCAGTTTGAGCCTACAAAACTTTCAGGTGCGGAAATTAGTCGAGCTACTGCGCATAATTATGGCATGGTGAGAGATAAAGGAATTGGCAAAGGTGCTGTTATCCGTTTGGTGCGCTCCGGTCTGGTTATACCTAAGATAGAAGAAGTGATTGAGTCTGTTGCTCCTGAGTATCCAGAGAACATGGAATGTCCTTCCTGTCACTCTAAGCTTAAATGGGTAGATGATAATTTATTTTGTCTAAATTCGACTACCTGTAAAGATCAGATTGAAAAAACCATCATCCATTTCTTTGATACTCTGGGTAACAATGATGGTTTTGGTGCGGCAACCATATCCACATTGAATGAGCACGGTATCTCTAGCATTTATGAAGTCTATCAGTTGGAAACTAATCCTAAAAATTTATCCGCCATCGGATACAAGGATAAGACCATTAAAAATTTAACTGATGCATTATCGAACAGTCGAAATGTAAAAGTAGAAGATTGGCGTTTTTTAGCTGCATTTGGTGTCAATCGTCTGGGTTTAGGCGTAGCGGAAAAACTATTGCAGCATCACAATATCAAAGCTATTTTTGATTTGAAGGTTGATGATTTTGTGATCATAGATGGCTTTGCTGAAATAACGGCCAGACAAATATCTGAAGGTTTGCAAAAAATTAGAGAGCAGTTTTTGAAGATAGATAAGCTAGGTTTTAATTTAGAAAAAACGCCGCTAATAAAAGAGCTAAAAGAATCTGGCGTACTAAGTCCTATCGCGGGTAAGCAGATTGTGTTTACTGGTTCGATGATTCATGGCAATCGACCAGAAATGCAGGCTGAAGCCAAAAAACTGGGGGCTAAAGTAGGCAGTTCGGTGACCGGTAAAACAGATTATCTTGTAACCGGTGAAAAAGTTGGTGCGACTAAAATAGCCGCGGCTGAGAGCAAGGGGGTTAAGGTGTTGAGTGAAGATGAGTACCTTAATCTAATAAAGAAAAAATAATTATTTTTTAGAATTTATCTGTCTCCAATTTACTATAAGTGCTTATTTACTGGTGAACGTAAAGGAGCCGTCCCAGTCTGCTGGTGGTGGGTTTTCGCGATACTGCATGATTCTGTCTAGATAGATTTGGTAGATTTTACGATCTTTATCGACAGAGCTAAGGGCAAAAAATTCACGTTCGGCATCATCCCAATGTTGTGCACGATAAAACTTAAGAGCATGTTTGTAACGCTTAAGATCCTGACGAATTGATTTATCAACCTCTTCTAACAAACCGATGGGTTCATAGATAGCAACAGGTTCATCCTTGCCTTTGACTTTAACCAGGTCGAGCTCACGGTACTCATATTCGGGTACATCGTGTCTGGTGGCCTTACCGACGATGATATCAACACCATAAACCTTGGTCAGGCCTTCCAGGCGTGAACCCAGATTTACGGCATCACCCAGAATGGTGTAATCGACCCGGAATTCTGAACCTTTATTGCCTACATTCATGTCGCCAGTGTTTACACCGACACCAATTTTTATTTCAGGCCAGCCACGAATGGCAAATTCCTGTCTGAGGTTATTCATACGTTCAGTCATTAACATGGCCGAGTTCAAGGCATGAAGAGCATGTTGCGGATCATCCAGTGGCGCTCCCCAGAAGGCCATGACGGCATCCCCCATGTATTTGTCGATGGTGCCACGTTGCTGCTGGATGATTTCTGTAATCGGTGTCAAAAAGCCGTTAATCAGTTCAGTGAGTTCTTTAGGTTCCATGTTCTCTGAGATGGTGGTGAAATTGCGCACATCTGAAAATAGAACAGACATTTTTTTTATTTCACCATCCAGATTGATCTCTTCCATTTTCTTGCTCATTTCACTGACCAGCTCAGGTGGTACGTATTTGCCAAATAAATGAGTCATTTGACGTTTACCACGCGATTCTATGAAGAAACCGTAAATCATTTGCAGCGTGAACAGCACAATGGTGAGCAGTACAGGTGTAGCAATGGGCAGTACGGTCTGATATTGAGTCCAGGCAAACATATTGCTGACGATAAGTAAGCTGACAGTAGAGAGCGAAACAATGACTCCCCAGGTAGCTGAAAGCCACGGCAAAAGGAAGGTGAGTAATAAACCTAATATGAGCAGTAGCAGAAATTCGAAGGCCATGGTATAGCCGGGC
>JBEQLM010000273.1:0-2695 GCA_040325975.1 Gammaproteobacteria bacterium
CCATCAAGTTCAGCTCCCGTTCGCCATGGTGATAGATAATTTTTCCATCAGGATAAGAGACCTGTCTTTCATCGTGCAATTTAAGCAGCGAAAGTGCCGTCACTGATTTACCAGAACCTGATTCACCAACGATGGCCAGTGTCTCACCACGACTCATTTCAAAACTAATATCACGTACTGCTTCGATATCACCGCCTTGTGTTTCAAAGGTAACACTCAAGTTTTCTACTTGTAGGAGTTTTTCAGCCATATCAATTCTTTCTAGTGTCCATAGCTTCACGTAACGCTTCACCTATAAAAATAAGAAGCATCAAGGTTCCTACCAATACAACAAAAGCGCCTAATGACAACCACCAGGCTTCAATATTTTCTTTGCCTTGCGACAATAACTCACCAAGACTTGGTGTTGTCGGCGGTACACCCAGACCCAGAAAATCCAGGCTGGTCAGTGCCAGAATAGAGCCACTGATTCTAAACGGCAGAAAAGTGATTACCGGTGTCAGGCTATTCGGCAATAGATGATTTCGCATGATCGCGAAGTCACTCAAACCCATGGCTTTAGCGGCACGTACATAATCCATATTTCTGCCACGCAAAAATTCAGCACGCACATAATCTGACAAGCCCATCCAGCCAAACAGTGAGAGCAAGATAATTAATAACCAAACACTGGGCTGAAAAATCGAAGCAAAGATAATTAACAAATACAGCTCAGGCATTGAAGACCAAACTTCAATAATGCGTTGCATAAACAAATCTATTTTCCCTGAGAAATAACCTTGTATAGCTCCCATCACTATACCTATGACAACACCTAGAGCCGTTAATGCAAAAGCAAATAAAACTGATAAACGAAAACCATAAACTAGACGCGCCAGGACATCACGGCCACGGTCATCGGTACCTATTAAATTATCTGATGAAGGCGCAGCGGGATTTGCTGCTTCACTGAGAAAGTTAATGGTATTATAGCTAAACCTAACCGGTGCATCGATAACCCAATTTGCATTACTGGTAATCTGCTCACGAACAAATTCATCAGCGTAGTCGGCCTCAGTTTCAAAATCACCGCCAAAAGCTGTCTCGGGATAGGAAACGACAAAGGG
Source organism: Gammaproteobacteria bacterium (assembly GCA_040325975.1). Classification (GTDB taxonomy): domain Bacteria; phylum Pseudomonadota; class Gammaproteobacteria; order SZUA-229; family SZUA-229; genus LH-M37. The sequence goes on from JBEQLM010000273.1 coordinate 1,107, forward strand.
AAAATAATATTCATTCTGATAATTAACCAATAAAGGCTTGTCATTAAATAAAACTTCGGAAATCAGGCTCAATGAAAATAAAATACTGAACAGCCATAAACTGACATAACCACGTCGATTAGATTTAAATCGCAACCAGGAACGCTGACTAGGTGTTAGATACAAATTCTTATCCATGACCTTAATGCTCCACCGATTCAAAATGAATACGTGGATCAATCAGAACATAGCTAAGATCAGCTAATAGTTTTGCCACCAGCCCCATCAGAGTAAACAAATAGAGCGAGCCCAGTACCACAGGATAATCGCGCTTTAATACCGACTCATAAGACAGCAAACCTAAACCATCGAGCGAGAAGATAGTTTCAATCAATAAACTGCCGGTAAAAAAGGCACCGATAAAAGCGGCAGGGAAACCTGTGACTAATGGAATCATGGCATTTCTGAAGACATGGCGATAAAGCACCGTGTTTTGAGACAGACCTTTGGCCCGAGCCGTCAACACATATTGCTTTCTAATCTCTTCAATAAAACTATTTTTGGTCAGCATGGTCATCACCGCAAAGCTACCTATAACCGATGCAATGATGGGCAAAACCATATGCCATAAATAATCCAGGATTTTATCGCCCCATGACATAGCATCCCAATTATCTGAAACCAGACCTCTTAGTGGGAACACATCAAAGAAACTACCACCACCAAAAAACACCAATAATGTTATCCCGAGTACAAAACCTGGTATCGCATAGCCGATTAATATCATGGAACTAGTCACTACATCAAATAGGCTGCCATCGCGTACCGCTTTGGCAATACCCAAAGGGATACAGGTAAGATAAACAATAAAGAATGTCCACACACCTAGACTAATTGAGACGGGAAGTTTGGATGCCATCAAATCAATAACCGACTGGTTATGGAAATAACTATCGCCGAAATCAAAATGTAGATAGTTAGTTAACATGGTCATGAATCGTTCGTGCACGGGTTTATCAAAACCATAAAGCACACGTATTTCCTCGACGTATTCTTCATCCAGACCAGTAGCACCTCGATACAAACCATGTGTACCGCTACTGGCTTCACCACTCATGGTATTGCCTTCAAGCTGACTCACCAGTTGCTCAACAGGCCCGCCCGGTACAAATTGAGTAACCGCAAATGTTACTAACATGACACCAAACAAGGTTGGAATCATTAACAGTAAACGTTTAATAATATAATTAAACATAAGTTTTTATTGATCCACTGATTTCTGTGATGATAGTGGTTTTACCCACCATGATTTAATTAACAAAGTAATCGGATCATAATACAAAGGCAAGGTTTTTGGATAATCAAAAATATTTCGGTAAGCAATACGATGTTTGTCGATATACCAGTTTGGCACCAGGTATTCACCAAAAAGTAAAACACGATCCAATGCACGTGAGGCAACCAGTAACTGTGCACGATTTTCTGAATTAAGTACCTGCTCAATCAAAGCATCGACAACAGGATGATCAATACCCGACAGATTACGTGCACCTTTTGTGTTGACCGCCTGTGAATGAAAGCGACTTTTTAACTCGTTACCGGGTGACATG
>JBEQLM010000274.1:0-2692 GCA_040325975.1 Gammaproteobacteria bacterium
CATGTGCCGTGAGCGCAATAATCGGTGTATATTTAGCACCTCTCCGGGAACGTAGTACTTCTGTGACCTCAATACCATTGAGCTCCGGCATACGTATATCCATAAATATAAGATCAAAATCGTTTTTAAGTGCAATGTCCAAAGCACTTTTACCATCATTAGCTTCTGTTATTTTAATGCCACGTTGACTTAACAAGGTTGTTATTAGCTTACGATTGATAGCGTTATCATCGGCGACTAGAATGTGTAAGCCTGTGTATTTCTTATCTGATTGAGTCAGGAGTTTCTCTTTCGCCGGTTCTGGAATCTGATCGGTTTCAATAATGGGTAAATGTATCCAGAAAGTGGCTCCATTTTTCTGATTATCTTTTACGCCAATGCTTCCGCTCATTAACTCAATTAGTTGCTTTGATATTGCTAAACCCAAACCCGTACCTGAATCAGGACTGTAAATAGAATTGTTGGACTGAGTAAAAGCATCAAAAAGACGATTTTTTTCACTTTTTGTTACACCTTTTCCAGAATCGATTATTTCAATATTTAATTTGTCAGATCCATTTTCACAGATCCTTTCAGCGTTTAATGTTATCGATCCCTGGTCAGTAAACTTTATGGCATTGCCAATCAAGTTGGAAATAATTTGTCTAAACCGCAGTGGATCGGCAATCATATGTTCGGGTAGATCATTGGAGATGTGACATTGAAGATTCAGAGATTTTATTTTTGCAGCAGCGGAAAACAATCTTACTACGTAATCCAGGCACTCTCTTATATTAACGACTTCTGTTTGCAATTCCATTTTTCCAGATTCTATGCGAGAGAAATCCAGAATATCGTTAATAATAATTAATAAATCATTAACCGATGTATTGATAGTGTTGACATATTCAGTTTGTATCTCATCAAGGCCAGTTTTTGACAATAGGTTTGTGAAACCTATAACACCATTCATAGGCGTACGTATTTCATGGCTCATATTCGCCAGAAAAAGACTTTTTGCTTTATTCGCCTGCTCTGCCTGCTCTTTTGCTTTAATTAAATTATCTTCGGCAATTTTTCTAGCAGTAAAGTCTTGACCGGTACCCTCAACACCCACTACAACGCCTTTTTCATCAAGCACAAAATGTGCATTGGTGGACATCCATATAGTTGAACCATTTTTATGTCTTAAGGTAATAGGATATTGCTCAACATGGCCGTTATTATTAGCCATAGCCTGAAGAAAAGGTTCACGCTGTTCCGGATTGATGTAAAACTCAGTAATTCTACGACCAACTAATTCTTCAGGCTTGTAGCCTAATAAAGGTTCAACAGAAGAAGAAACAAACTGAAGAACACTGTCATCATCAGTTCTATAATAGGTATCCTGAAGATTATCAAGAATACCTTGAAGTTCACGTTTAGATTTAGTCAGATTTTCATCAATAATATTATGCTTTTCTAGTTCCCTGACATAAGTTGAATTATTCTTTTTAAGGTTGCTAGAAGATCGAAGCCACATAGTGGTTGAAACAATTGTGGTGAGAATTAAAACAATGAGCAATGCATCCAGAAGTGTCATTTTACTGTCGTCCCTTTATTTACTATTCTAGTTATTTTTCACGGCCATTAAGTTATTGTTATATATGGTCAAAAATCATACAAAAGCAATATCAATAATCGCTCTATTATTAACGTAAATGAGTCAAACGTAAAGGGATAGAAATTTTCGCCTGAAAACAAGAAATATCATTTGGAATGATTCCATTAATGGAATTGTGAGTAAAGATGTGACGTTGCCCAGTAACCATATACATTCTAAAAAACATATATCTCAGTCATGCCCGCGGAACACAACACCTGCGCGGGAAAGACGGGGTTTCTTGTTTTTCGATTTATGTCGTTAACGGACTATTTTTATGTATTACGCGTTAAGAATAGTTTGCAGTGCAATAAATGCATTGCACCGCATGGTTACCCCAACCAAATCCGCGCATTCCTGAACATCCTTATCCAGGGTGAATCTTCACCCCACTCTGCCGGATGCCATGAATTCTGCACGCTGCGGAAAACACGTTCCGGATGCGGCATCATAATCGAGACACGACCATCATCCGTAGTGAAACCGGTTAGACCTTCGGGTGAACCGTTGGGATTTAAAGGATAGGTTTCAGTCGCTGCACCGTTATTATCAACATAACGTAACATTGAATGCGCCTGTTTACGTTGTTCGTATGATTGATATTCAGCCAAACCTTCACCGTGGGCGACGGCGATTGGCATACGTGAACCCTGCATACCGGCTAATAGAATCGAGGGCGATTCCATGACTTCAACGGTACTGAAACGACCTTCAAATTGTTCGGACTGATTACGCACAAAGTGTGGCCAGTGTTGCGCGCCGGGGATGAGATCTTTTATATTCGCCATCATCTGGCAGCCGTTACACACACCCAGACTGAATGTATCTTCGCGATTAAAATATTCACTGAAAACATCACGTGCGCGTGAGTTGAATAGAATGGTTTTTGCCCAGCCCTCACCGGCACCGAGTACATCGCCGTAGGAGAAACCACCACAGGCAACCAGACCTTTGAAGTCATCAAGGCTGAGGTTGTTATTGATGATGTCGCTCATGTGTACATCGATTGAATCAAAACCGGCGCGATCAAAAGCCGCGGCCATTTCGATTTGACCATTAACACCCTGCTCT
>JBEQLM010000275.1:0-2680 GCA_040325975.1 Gammaproteobacteria bacterium
TAGTCAAAAAAACAGACTAATCGTCAGCATTCAGCATTGCTTCTTTCAAACCCTCATCGGCGGGTTCATCACCCAACCAGATATTCAGCAAAGCCTGATTGAAATCTTCGCCCTCAATAACGCCTTTTATCACGCCTTTAATGGTTACTCTCGTTCCCTGCCCGGGCAGATAATCCAGTAACACTTCATCGCCGGCATGAACAGTATCGAACATGGCATTAAATGTTTTAATCCGCTCGGCTAATCCAGCCAGTTGCTGTTCGGATAGATTCTCTTCGAAACCATCATTCCAGCCAGCCACCAGTTTTTCTGCAGCCACTTCATCATAAACAAAATGCATAAACACCCGCTTCGAACCTTTTTGAGACATCGCCTCTTCAGGTGTTTTTGCTACTGACTCCAAATACAGAGCACCTACATAGATATCGAAGAAAAATTTAGTACGCATACCGACACCGTTAAGGCTGATCTTCGTACTTGTGCCGTCCAGTAATACCTCCTCCGGCACATTAACACCTTTAAATTCTCTCGCCTGTGACGTTCCGACCAGCAACATCAAACACGTACTTATTATTAAGACATAGATTCTTTTATTCATGTTTTCACCCTTTATAACTGCAATTACCTTATTATTAATAGCTATAAATACCGTCGCTAGTCTGTCACAATCACACTGGTTATGAAATCTCACAATAACATTAATATAACTACGCTTATTAACAAAAAACTTTTCATTTATATTGCCTATATATCATTGTCATGTCTATTCACGGCTGAATTAAATGTCATTCATGCTCATTTCTTACTTGGCACAGAACTGTCTTTCATCTCTTTTATCATGCCTATCTCCGCAGGTATATTATTCGGCTGTTTATTGGCACGGATTAAATTGCTTGGCGACAAACTCAAAGAGATCGCATACACAGACTCCCTGACTGAGATATACAACCGGCTACATTTCAATCGCTTACTAAATGCCGAAATAGACAAAGCCAAACGCTACGGTGTACAGCTCTCGATTATTTTTTTCGACATCGACTACTTTAAACAGATTAATGACACCCATGGTCACCCAACCGGCGATGTAATTCTAAAAGAGATTGCAGAGATTATTTCCGAGGCCAATCGCTGCTCAGATATTTTTGCCCGTTATGGTGGTGAAGAATTTGTCATACTAACAGCATCAACCAATATAGAAGGAGCTATGGAGCATGCGCGACGACTAAGACAGGATATCGAAAAACACCCCTTCAAAATTGGCCGCGTTACAGCCAGTTTTGGTGTTGCTGAATTTAATCCCTCTTCGGATAATCAGGAATCACTATTAGAACGTGCGGATAAGGCCATGTATCAAGCCAAGGAAGACGGCCGTAATTGCGTACGACAACTGTAATTACTCACCTGTCTTCCAGGCAAGATCCAGCTGACGCGCCGCTCTGACTTCATCCAGACGTTTTACCGGCAAAGTATAAGGCGCACCCTTAACCAGATCAGGATCAGTCTCAGCTTCTTCACGAATCTGCTGCATCGCATCCATAAAACCATCCAGCGCTTCCTTGGCTTCAGTTTCTGTGGGTTCGATCAGCAAACATTCTGGCACCAATAGAGGGAAATAGGTGGTTGGTGCGTGGTAACCCAAATCTAATAAACGCTTGGCAAAATCCATGGCGGTTACGTGTAGATCACGGGCTTCATTTTTCAGAGTAATGATAAATTCATGACTAGCACGTCGATCAGGAATTGCCAGTTCAAAACCACGGCGTTTCGCTTCGACCATCATGTAGTTCGCATTCAGCGTGGCAAATTCAGCCACACGCACCATGCCTTCACGACCCAACATGCGCATATAAATATAAGCGCGTAATAGAACACCCGCATTGCCCATGAAAGCCGATAGCCTGCCGATGGTTTGTGGCAGATCTTTTTCTGTTAACCAGCGATAATCATCACCTTCTTTGGTGACAACAGGTAAAGGCAAAAATGGTTTTAGTCTTTCTGCCACGCCAACTGCACCAGCACCCGGACCACCACCACCGTGAGGGGTTGAGAATGTTTTGTGCAGATTGCTGTGGATAACATCGAAGCCCATATCACCAGGTCGAATCTTACCGAGAATCGCATTCAGGTTAGCACCATCGTAGTACAACAAACCACCGGCTTCATGAACCACTTTAGCGATGGTTTCGATCTGACGCTCGAACACACCCAGCGTAGAAGGATTAGTCAGCATCAAACCCGCGGTTTCAGGGCCGACCGCGGCTTTCAAAGCCTCGAGATCTACATCACCATTATCCAGCGTTGGAATTTCGCGCACGCTGAAACCACACATGGTCGCGGTTGCGGGATTAGTACCATGCGCTGCACTTGGTACCAGAATTTCTTTGCGGCCATCATCGCCGCGTGACTTGTGATAAGCCTCAATCATGGCAACACCGGCAAACTCACCTTGTGCGCCCGCCATTGGTGCCAGCGAAAACGCCGCCATACCAGTGACATCAGACAACATCGATTGCAACTCATACATGCAGGCTAAAAAACCCTGCGACTGCGCTTCCGGAGCCATTGGATGACGCGATAAAAATCCCGGTAACATCGCCAGCGTATTACAGGCGCGCGGGTTGTACTTCATGGTGCACGAACCCAGCGGATAGAAATGCGTGTCCACGCCGAAGTTCAGTTT
>JBEQLM010000276.1:0-2671 GCA_040325975.1 Gammaproteobacteria bacterium
ATCATACTCAAAAAACACGAAGGCAAAAAATCTTTATTCAATATATTATGACACCAATTTTAATATCATTTTTTTTCGTCCCTGAAAAAACATCTCCCGCCATAAATTATTTAGAACCTGACAAACTTATTTCTCCAGGTGCTCCATCCTGATACGAAACACTTCGCCTTGTATGGTTTAAAGTGCTTCTATTTCCTTAATCGCTACATTCATTTTTTTCTGAACTTGCTGAGTGAGCAGAACCTGATTAACGCGATTAACCCCTTCTGCCGGTTCTTTCTGCAAAACAGCTTCCAGGCTGATGTTATGGTCAGCGAAGAAAACCGGGGCAGATCACAATTATTGCTAATATTAGCGAATACTGTGATCGCCCCCCTTTTTTTGAATGTCACAATCGGCATAAGCAGAGGTTATTCCCAGAAATAATAAACTGATGGCGAGGCATAGATACCTCATTTGCTGAACGGATTTATTATTAAAAAAGTTTGATGCCATAATCATTAAGTCTACTTGCAGCTAGGTGACTTAATCATACCAGACAATCACAGCAGAGGATGCGATGAGGCAACGAACCTCATCGACCCGCCTTCAATGTACGACAACTTAAGGGAGTCAAAGAGCAACCAACTCTGATCTAAGGGTCTTTGCACTCTGCTCCGGTTACCTCTTTCAGTTAATTAACCTTCGGCAATATAATCATCTGTGTCATTACCAGCAATAACCTTCTTGCCACCTATCTCCATATCCATATAGAATTTCTTGTTTTCTTCATTTTCGAAGTAGACTTCCACACCATTCACACCATCCCCTTCATACAGACAAGGATGGTGTTCAGGATCAGGTACTTCGTGTAATGAAATAGGGTCTAACGTTGAACGGATATGCATGATGAGTCCTCCTGGTTGAGTACTCTCCTTATGGTAATTAACCAAGTAAATTAGTCAAGTATTATTCAGTAGGGTTATTTAATCCAATGATTGACCGCGCTTGAGTTTTCGCATTAAAAACCTTGCTGAACTTAGGTGATCAACAATCTCTTTGCTGACGGGTAAAGGTTCATTGACTATCATCGCTGCCAGTATTTCAGCCGAAAGAAAACTACTGCATATACCTCGTGAACCGTGGGCTGCGTTCACGTATAAACCAGATAAATATTTGGCCTGTGGATATTGAGCCCTGGGTCTGCCATGATGCAGTTCTTTGTAATCTTCTTTGAACGCCTGCTTATCAGGAACTTCGCCGATAATGGGCGTCATGTCGTTACTGACGGGACGAAAACCTACGCGACCATTTAACTTCTCAGGTTTATCAAATATATTGGGAAGACATTGCTCCAGGTGATTTAAATTTTCATCCTGCTCATCCTGTGTCAGTTGCTGATTTTCATCGCCGACACGATAAGTCGCACCGATATAATGCTTACCTTTATATTCGGGCGTGACGTAGGCATCAAAACTCAGTGCTTTATTTAATGCCAAACTCGATTCGCTCGCTGCTACTTCGGTCAACTGTCCACGTACAGACGATACGGGCAACCATGAAACACTTTCAAACTGATTCGCAGCTACACCGTTGGCAACCACCAGTACTTCGGCTGAGGCAATAGTCTGTCCCTTGTCATCAAGTGCTTGCCACTCTCCTTCTGCGTTACGAATATCATCAACATTCTGATGAATTAATTTCAACGATTGACCACAAGCTCGAACTAATGCTTCACAGGCTTTTTTTGGCGAAGCCCAACCCGCCTCACGCAAAAAACTCACTGATACATTTTTATCTTTAAGATGTGGTTGCAAATCATGCTCACCCAGAACTTCCATGAATTCCTCGGGGAAACCATACGCCTCAATTATTTTTTCTGCCTTACCTTCTTTAAAGATGGAATAAACGCCATCGTGAAACCAGAATTGTTCATCTGACTGCCTGATATCATCCTGCTGCAATTTATCCAGACAATGCGAGGCATACAACATGGCGCTGGTATAAAAAGCGGTATCATTTTTGTTATCTATCGCCAGTCTTAACATCAACAAACCCGCTGGATTACCGGAAGCTTCTTCTGCAACATTGTCATGCTTTTCAATAACTGTGACTTGCCAACCACGTTGCACCAGTGACCATGCGGTAGTTAAACCGATTAGACCCGCACCGATAATCACCGCCTTTTTATTTTTATAGTTTGTTTTTTCGAGCGTATACCACGGCGTTTTAGATGGCTGTAATTTTTTATCGTTTAGAACAGCGGTAATCATTTCCCTTTTTTTACCGTGCCCCTTAACCTTATCAACTTCAAAGCCAGCGGTTTGCAAACCACGTCGAACAAAACCTGCGGCAGTGTAAGTGCTGAGCGTTGCACCCTGCTTGCTATTTTTCTCGATTAGCTGAAAAACCTGATCACTCCACAGGTCTGCATTTTTATCCGGGCCAAAACCATCGAGATACCAGGCATCAATCTGTAACTCTCTTGAATCAAGTGCATCGATAACATCGGCAAAAATAAGATGCAGTTGCACCCTGCCGCTAAGCAGCGCACGACAATGCTCGCCTTCGACCGGCAGTGGAATCTGGAGTTTCAGCTTGGGGAGCACAGGGTGCTTGAGGTGCAGGGTTACCACGAGAAGGCAGTCTGGGCTGTCCTTGTGGTGGATGTCTTGCACCCTCACTTTCACGC
>JBEQLM010000277.1:0-2648 GCA_040325975.1 Gammaproteobacteria bacterium
GGAACAGGAGCTGGTTTATCTGGTGCAGAAAATGGACGTGGATGAAGAGCTGGATCGGCTGGATGCGCACGTCAAAGAACTAAGAGATGTACTCAGTCGTGATGAAGCGGTGGGTCGGCGTTTGGACTTTTTGATGCAGGAACTGAACCGCGAAGCCAATACACTAGGTTCAAAATCGGCCGATATTAGAATGACACAGGCTTCGGTAGAGTTGAAAGTGTTGATCGAACAGATGCGCGAGCAGATTCAGAATATCGAGTAAGTTGAAAGTGTCTGGTTAGAACGCATCCATTTCAATAAAGGAGATGCCAACACCACGATCAGTGAGGCGAACAATAATGGCATCAACTTCGGTTTCAGCATCATTTTTTAGTGGATTATTGTATTGAACGTGCACCATCTCACCAAGGGGAAAATCTGAAGAGGAGTTGGTGGCGAGAAACATGCCGCCTTCGCTGATATCAAGAGTTTGGATGGTTTGGGGATCATTATCCATTAGTGTGAGCCTGACATCGATTTGAATGTCGTGTCGTTCGTATCTGCGATTGTTATCACTCATAGTTGCGCGCCCTGTTTACGTAATGTACTAATCATAACGCGCATTGAGAAAAAAAACAGTCTGTATTAGATAAAGTTTTTAGATTATATTGTTCAATAATTAATCAATGGTTGGCTACAGTATGCGATTTATTATCACTATCTTAATAGGTGGGCTATTTACGGTACAGTTCGTACTGGCTTCTGATCTTGTCCGTGAAAAAAGGCTTGCTGAGCAAAATGAAGAATTGATCTTTGACGGTGAGGTTGTTTATCTGGAAAGCACCGGCCATGAGTTCATGAATGTGTATATGGAAACTGAGGCCAAAGAGGTAAAAGGCGCGGTAATTATTCTGCACGGTCGTGGCTTTCATCCCGATTGGAAAAAGGTGGTTAGACCGCTGCGGATCGGATTGACTAATAAAGGCTGGACTACACTTTCCATGCAAATGCCAGTACTGGAAAAACAGGCAAAATATTATGATTATGTACCTATTTTATCTGAGGCATTTCCGCGCATTGAAGCGGGTATCGATTTTTTGAAAAAAGAAGGTTATAAAAAAATTGTATTAATCGCACATAGCTGTAGTTCGCATATGGTGATGGCATGGGTGGATGCTAAAGGTTTTCGTGATATTGATGCTTTTATTGGTATTGGTATGGGCGCTATTGATTATCAACAACCCATGGCTAAGCCGTTCCCACTGGATCAATTATCTGTGCCGATTCTTGATCTTTATGGTGAAGAGGAATATCCAGCTGTGATACGTGGTGCCAAACAGAGGCTCGAATTTATTAAGCGGGCGGGAAATAAAAAATCCAGTCAAATGGCTGTGCCCGGCGCAGATCATTATTTTACAGAGAAAGATGATGAGCTGCTAAAAATTGTTAGTGAATGGATGCAGAAACTGTGAGTAATATTAAAAAAGGCCATGCCAATAATCAGTTTGTATTGTTAAAAGAAAAACGATTTCTACCATTTTTTGTCACCCAGTTTCTGGGTGCATTCAATGATAATGTTTTTAAAAATGCATTAATTATTCTGATTGCCTTCAAAGGTATTGAGTTAAGTGATGGTAGTGCAAGTGTTGATTTGTTGACCAACCTGAGCGCGGGTTTATTTATTCTTCCTTTCTTTTTGTTTTCTGCGACGGCTGGTCAGTGGATCGATAAAAACGAAAAAGCACAGTCGATTCGTTTCATTAAATTAATGGAAGTTGTGATAATGCTAGGCGCGGCTTATGCCTTTTATGTTGGAGCAATTTATGCGCTGATTGCGCTGTTGTTTTTAATGGGAATGCAATCAACATTGTTTGGCCCGGCAAAATACAGTTACATTCCGCAGCATCTTGACAGTACCGAACTGGTGGCTGGTAATGCCTTAGTGCAATCGGGTACCTTTATAGCCATTTTAATTGGCACTATGCTGGGAGGAATACTCATTGCTGATGAGGATGGTCGGCAGTGGGTGGCTAACGTCATTGTTATTCTCGCACTGCTGGGTTATCTGTCGAGTCGTTATATTCCGCTAACGCCATCGTTAGAGCCTGAGCTAAAAATAAACTGGAATCCATTAACAGAAACCTGGCGCAATATTGCGTTCATACATAAAGACCGAATAGTTTTTTTATCAGTGCTGGGTATTTCATGGTTCTGGTTTCTTGGTGCAACCTATCTGGTGCAACTACCAAACTACACTAAAACAACGTTGGCGGGCAATGAGCAAGTGGTTACGCTGCTGCTTACATTTTTTACACTGGGAATTGGTGGTGGTTCGCTATTGTGTAACTGGTTATCAGGTCAGAAAGTTGAGCCGGGACTGGTGCCCTTTGGTTCGATTGGATTAAGCCTGTTTGGCATTGATTTGTTTTTGGCGCAACCAGAAGTTACACCGCAAGTATTAATGGGTGTGGCTGATTTTATGAATCAGCCTGATAGCTTTCGCATTGTGCTGGATGTGTTATTTATTGGTTTATTTGGTGGAGTTATAGCAGCCTTGGTTATGGGTGGTTATGAGGCTGATTTACGTATTAATCCTAAAATGGCATTTTTTATTCCATTAATTGCTGCGATGGGTGGAAATGTTGGAGTACAATCATCATCAATAATAG
>JBEQLM010000278.1:0-2366 GCA_040325975.1 Gammaproteobacteria bacterium
GTTCTTGCCCTTGCAGAAAAAAGAAAATCTGGTGTTAAAAACTTACTCCAGAATTTCACAACCAGAATTAATTAAGCGGGCTGAGTTGTTAGAAATGCTGGAGAGCCCTGGTGCTACCTTGTATGTCTATAAGGTGATTGATGTTGAGCTCACGTCCCCTATTAGCGCTGAATAGTCGTTTCGTCATCTAGAGTACAGATGTTGATTGAAATATGAGATAATGGCGGGCTCTCAGAATCCCACCGGTACAGACTTTTGATTACTACAGCAAACATCACCATGCAGTTCGGCGCTAAGCCCCTATTTGAAAACATTTCCGTTAAATTTGGCCAGGGCAATCGCTATGGCCTGATCGGCGCTAACGGTTGTGGTAAATCCACCTTCATTAAAATACTGGGTGGTGACCTTGTTCCCTCAGCGGGTGTGGTTTCAGTGGATGTAAACCAGCGTGTCGGTAAATTGCGTCAGGATCAATTCGCTTTCGAAGATTTTTCCGTTATCGATACCGTGATCATGGGTCATGAAGAGCTCTGGGAAGTGAAGCAGGAACGTGACCGTATTTATGGTCTGCCAGAAATGACCGAAGAAGACGGCATGAAAGTGGCTGACCTGGAAGTGCATTTTGCCGAAATGGACGGTTACACCGCTGAATCACGCGCTGGTGAATTGTTATTAGGTCTGGATATTCCATTAGAGCAGCACAATGGTCCAATGAGCGAGGTTGCTCCTGGCTGGAAACTGCGCGTATTGCTGGCGCAGGCTTTGTTCTCCGATCCTGATATTCTGCTACTCGACGAGCCGACCAATAACCTCGACATCAACACCATCCGCTGGCTGGAAGACATCATCAATCAGCGCAAGAGTACCATGATCATCATCTCGCATGACCGTCACTTCCTGAACAGCGTTTGCACACACATGGCCGATCTTGATTACGGCGATCTATGCCTGTTCCCCGGCAACTATGATGAATACATGATTGCCGCCACCGGCGTGCGCGAAAGAATGCATTCTGAAAACGATAAGAAGAAAGTCAAAATTGCAGAACTACAGAGTTTTGTTAGCCGCTTTTCAGCGAATGCTTCCAAAGCAAAACAGGCGACATCACGTGCCAAGCAGCTCGATAAAATTGAGCTGACCGTGATTAAACCATCGAGTCGTGTTAATCCCTTTATTCGTTTCGAGCAGGACAAAAAATTGTTCCGTCTTGCGCTAGAAGTTGATGGTCTGAAAAAACACTACGATAATGAAAAGCCATTATTTGAAAAACTGAACCTGATGATTGAAGTCGGTGAACGCGTTGCTATCATCGGCCCCAATGGTATTGGTAAAACCACTTTGTTGCGCACCTTGTTAGGTGATCTCGAAGTCGACGCCGGTACTGTGAAGTGGTCAGAGAATGCACAACTGGGCAGTTACGCACAGGATCACTCTGCTGATTTTGAAAAAGACCTGTCCTTGTTCGACTGGATGAGTCAATGGAAAAAACCAAGCGACGACGAACAGGTCGTACGTGGCGTTCTGGGTCGTTTATTGTTCTCGCAGGATGACATTAAAAAATCCGTGAAAATTATTTCCGGTGGTGAGCAAGGTCGTATGTTGTTCGGTAAACTGATGTTGCAAAAACCCAACGTACTGTTGATGGACGAGCCGACCAATCATCTTGATATGGAATCGATTGAATCACTCAACCTCGCGCTGGAAAATTACGACGGTACATTATTGTTCGTCAGTCATGACCGTGAGTTCGTCTCATCATTGGCCACGCGTATTATTGAACTGACACCCACTGCGCTGGTTAACTTCTCTGGTACTTACGAAGAGTATCTACGCAGCCAGAGCGAGAGTGAAGCAGCAGCGCGCGCTGCTCGATAAGGCGCGGCATCGACATGAGCGAAAACCCGGTCAGCAGTGATCAGAACATTATTGATCAAACGCAGTGCTGGGTTAAAAACGTCATAGTCGGCCACAACTTTTGCCCCTTCGCCAAACGCGAACTGGAACGTGAAAGCATTCGTTACAGTGTGAATCACAGCACCGATCTGGAGTCTGCATTGCAGGCCATGATCGATGAATGTGGTCATCTCGACGATAATGACGACACCGAAACCACGCTGTTAATCTTTACTGAAGGTTTTAAGGATTTTGAAAATTATCTGGATCTTGTCGAGTTAGGCGAAAAGCTGATCGCCGATCAGGACTACGAAGGCGTTTATCAATTCGCCAGTTTTCATCCTGATTATTGTTTTGCCGGCGCAGAACAAAATGATGCTGCCAACTACACCAACCGCTCACCCTGTCCTATGCTGCATCTCATCCGCGAAGCCAGTATGGAACAAGCAATAAAGCATCATCCTGATGCTGAG
>JBEQLM010000278.1:2375-2642 GCA_040325975.1 Gammaproteobacteria bacterium
ACATGCCAGAGAATTAGGCCTGGAAGAAATGAAGCGCCAGCTTGAAGCGTGTTGTAAGATCGATAAATAGTTTATTTAGTCAGTAAACTGCGATAACGAAAAAAGGCAGAGAATAACAATGTCTAATTTGATCATCTCCGAACTCGCCATCTATCCCGTAAAGTCCATGCGGCAGATACAATTACAAAAATCGTCGCTGCAATTCGGTGGGTTAAAATATGACCGCCGCTGGATGGTTGTCGATACCAACGGTGTTATGATCACGCA
>JBEQLM010000279.1:0-2629 GCA_040325975.1 Gammaproteobacteria bacterium
GCAAGTCGCGTGAACTGGATACGCTGATGGATAGCGCTGATCCTGAGACTATTGCGCGTGCGGCTGAAGAGCTGAACTGCCGGAGCGTGGCTTTTACCTATAATGACCCGGTGATTTTTCATGAATATGCGATTGACGTCGCCAAAGCTTGCAAGCAGCGAAATATTAAAACGGTGGCAGTGACAGCGGGCTACGTTAGTCCTGAACCGCGAATCGAATTTTTTGAGCACATGGATGCGGCCAATGTCGATTTAAAAGGCTTTACCGAAGATTTTTACTGGAAAGTGACCGGTTCCCATTTGCAGCCGATCCTTGAAACGCTTGAATATATTCATCATGAAACCGATGTCTGGCTGGAATTAACGACCTTGTTGATACCCGGCTACAACGATAGCGAAAAGGAAATCAACGAAATGACTCAATGGGTGGCTGAGAAGTTGGGGCCTGATGTGCCCATGCATTTCACGGCGTTTCATCCGGATTATAAGCTCATGGATGTACCAGCGACGCCATTAGCGACCTTAACAAAGGCGCGTGAGATTGCGAAAAAAAACGGCATTCACCATGCCTATACCGGTAATGTTCATGATGCTGAGGGCGAGAGTACCTACTGCCATTCATGTGGTACGCGACTGATCGAGCGAGACTGGTATGTGCTGGGTGAGTGGAATCTTGATGATAAAGGCTGCTGTAAAAAATGCGGCACTCGGTGTGCCGGGGTATTTGAATCGGGCCACGGTGACTGGGGTTCAAAACGCCAGCCTGTGCATTTAGCCGATTATGGTGTGAAATAAATGAGCTTGTGCGAGTTGTACGAGACTAAAAATAATAGGGGCAATTGCTATTAATTGACGGTTTTGCGGAAGTTTTTTGCGTTATATCCATCTCTGGTGCATCAAAATGACCTGAACCCGTCTATATATATGTAACAAACGTCCGATATGGGCTGGTTTATAAAATGTTACTAATGAAGTGAGACAACTGGTTACACACAAATATGTATGAATCCTTTTACGGCTTGAGAGAAAAGCCGTTTTCAATGTTACCCGATCCTGACTTTCTGTATCTCAGCAAGAAGCACCAGAAGGCGCTAACTCTGTTTGAGTATGGCTTGATGAACAATGCGGGTTTTTGCGTGATCAGTGGTGACATTGGTTCTGGTAAGACGACTATATTGCGCAAATTGCTTGAAAATATGCGCAGCAATATTTCAGTGGGTATGATCACTAATACTCATAATAGATTTGGTGAGCTGCTGGATTGGGTGTTATCAGTTTATGGCATTCATGATAAAGATTTGAGTGAAGTTGAAAAACATCAGCGTTTTATCGATTTTTTGATTGAGCAATATGCCGCTAAAAAGACCACTCTGCTTATCGTCGATGAGGCGCAGAATATGTCTGCGGATAAGCTTGAAGAGCTACGCATGTTGTCGAATATCAATGCCGACAAGGATCAGGTTCTGCAAATTATTCTGGCTGGCCAGCCAGAACTCAAAGAGACATTGCTTCTTCCCGAATTGAAGCAATTTATTCAGCGTATTGCAGTGGATTATCATCTTGGCCCACTGGATCAGGAAGATACGCGTGCTTATATTGCACATCGCCTGTCGGTGGCAGGTGCAGAAAGCCCTATTTTTACAGAAGAAGCGTGTGACCTGATATTTAAATACAGTGGCGGCTCACCGCGTTTAATGAATCTGTTGTGTGATACGGCAATGGTTTACGGTTTTGCTGATCAGCAGAAAGTCATTGATGAAGATCTGGTTATCGAAATGATTCTGGAGAGGATGCAAAATAGTCTGGTGCCTCTGGCCTGTGCAGATCTACCTAAAAAAAAATCCAGGGAGAATGTAAGTAGGAAATGTGTGGCTGCACAATCAGCTTCCAATGTTGTTGAGATAAATAGTGTTGATAGCCATGAAGTCGAACATGATTTTGGTGAAAAGGTGTTGCGGGCAGCGGCTTCTGAAAAGGAGATTGAAGTCGAGAAGGTTGAAAAACCAGAACCAGAAATAGAAGTTGAAATAAAACACGATGAAGAGGTTCAGAGTCATCATGCTGTAGATTCGCCACAGGATAACATCTCTGCTGAGGCTGAAGAAAAAGAGCCAGTTAAAAAAGAGCCAGTGATAGGTTCAACGGCTTTACCGCAATCGATAGAATCAAAGCGTTCGCGTTCTCTGCTGCCAATATTGGTGGCTATAGTTGTTCTTGTGATTGCGACTATGTTTTTTTCATTGAGACTTGATAATGACAGCCCAGCTACGGACACGGCTACGACAGATACGACAGATACGAGTAAACACGAAAATAAATCTGAATCGATAGAAGGGGCGGCAGAAAATTTGCAACAGGAGGTTATTCAAGTCATTCCCGAAGAAATACAAAAACAACTGGAAGAGGCTCAAAATATTCAGCAAGAAATGGCTCGTCGTCAGCAGGAAGATAGCGATAGACTGAAAATCCTGGAAGAGCAGGCAATCTTATTGCAAAATGAGCGTGATGAGGCTTTAGATAAAGCAAAAACTGAAGAAGCAAAACGTGCAGCCGAAGCTAAGGCTGCTCGAATTTCCGCAAAGCGTGAGAAGGCAGCAGAAAAAAAGGCACAACAAGCGATTGCAGAAGCA
>JBEQLM010000027.1:0-12685 GCA_040325975.1 Gammaproteobacteria bacterium
AGATCATGAATCTATCAATAGTAGAACTAGCAAAAGCCCGTGATACTGCCATGATGATACTGGAAGAATTGCAGCTCGATGCCTTTCTATATGCACTGGAACCGCGGGACGATGTTTGGGAGCTTATTGTTGAGTGTGCATGCCAGATTAATGGTGGCTGGGAAAGGATTGCGCTTCAGGTGCCGAGGGAAATGTTGCTGGGTGGTTTCGATAACGATACCGCCAGGCAGCGTCTCTTTGAGTACTGGAAAAATAAGCTTGCTGACTGCAAGTTACGACAAAGCTGACAAAATTAACGGCACTGCCAGGGTGTCTCTGCAATACAAGCGGAAGTTCATTCCGGCCCCATTGTTCCGTATCAGTCACATAGCTGGAGAATCTATATGGCAACACGAATAATCATTAACGGCCGGGAAGTCACCAATCCTCTTACCCGGGCATTACTGATACTGAGTGCAATACTTATTACAGCACTGGTCACAGCGATTGTAATATTTATTCTGTTGCCAATCATCGGGATTGCAGTGACCTTGTCTGTCGGCTTTATCCTCATTTTCGTTGTTGCGGCCATAGTCAGCATGGTGACGCTGGCGCTAATGACCGTCATTTCAAGCAGGTACTTCGGCACCACTGAGTTTCGAATTGAACGGATTCACAGAAGAAAGTGAAGAAGAAAATAACACGAGACTGAATTATCAATGCTAACTAAAAATGAACACTTCATCACCCAGCAACTGGTCATCGAAAGTCACCAGTGAAAGCAACGCGCTCGATCTGGAAGAGGGTGTTTTTACCTGGAAAGACCCCAGGAAAATTGCGCTATCGCTGAAAAAATCAGCGGATACTAGTACACGCCGTAAATCAGAACCCTTTAGTTCCGCGATGTCGATGCTGGTCTTTTATATCAATCGTGCGGGTAAGAATTTATCGGAAGATCAGAAAAATATTTTGCAGCAGGCAAAGGATGAGCTGCGAAAACTTTATGGCAGAATCTGATTAAGTGCTAATGCCATAAGCCTGAAATGTGTCGCCTGGGTGCACGCTGTGATGCTTCTGGGTGATTATGTTCAATAGCCTGTTCACGCAGCAATGCTGAGTGTGGATGTTGTTCCATTTTACGCAGGCGCTCAATGCGTTGCTCGGTGATAGGATGTGTGCGCAATAAAGAGGGGTAGGGCACGCGCATACTGGGTAGTAGCAGTTGTTCAATCCAGGTTTTCTGGTAGTGCTCGATTTTAGTCAATGCCGAAATCAATCCCTGTGGGTCTCCAGTGAGCTGCACTGCTTGCATATCAGCATGAAACTCGCGTGTGCGCGATAAGGCCAGTTGCATTAAGGCGCTGATGTTAGGTGCAAACATCAATATGAAGAGTAATGACCAGGGGACGGAGGTATCCTCAAGCAGGATTAGCGGTAAATAAAGCAACACCATCAGGTAAGCGGTTAATGCCATCAGGCTGGTAATGCGGCTGATGGCATCGGCCATGGCCATTACCCATAGATCATGGCTATGTATATGACTGATTTCATGAGCCAGCACACCGGCCATTTCACGACCGTTGAGTTGTTGGATTAAACCATGACTCACACCCACAGCGGTTTCGCCAGTCATGCCCACGGAAAATGCCAGCATGGTTCGGCTGGGTATGTAATAAAGCTGAGGTGTTTTGCTCAGGCCGCTATGGCCTGCCAACCATTCAAGGATCTCGGGGAGCGGTTTCAACTGCTCGGATGTTATACGTTGTGCGCGGTAGAGATAGAGAATGATTTTTGGAGAGAATCTTGATGCAGTTGTTAACAATATTAAGCCGGTGCTGATTGCCCAAATAATGCCGACGACACCGTACAGTAACCAGCCAACGAGGCCCAGCAAAAACAGCATGCCTGCTAGCAGCAGAAATGTATGCAGCACGTTCTGCAAACGATAGCGTCTAACAATGTCGTTATTCATGTAGATAGTATAACGGAGGCAAACTACTGTAGAGCAGTGAAAAGTGAATAAGCAGCCTATCCGGGGACAGTACACTTATTTCAACTATCTATGGATCACGTGAAACCATGGTTTCGTTTTGTTAATAATTAGTTTCTTTCTGTCACTCCCGCACCCTGCCGGGGACTGGCAGTTCCAGCATGCCGTCCGGTGCGAGGCTGGTCGCGAGCATGACTTCGTTGATGTCCTGATGTTCGATCCAGGTGTCGGTGTGCTGATGTTCAGGGTCTAGCCAGAATTTTTCGATCTGTTCGCTCAGTTCGGCGTACTGCATCAGCGCCCTGAGTTGTGCCTGTAACCGGGGGATGCTGGTATCGTGCACATCGCTGTCGAATGACTGCTGCATGCGTTCGACCGCGTGCAGGCCGATCGCCAGGCCGAGTTCGCGAAACGCGAGCCGGTATTGTGGCGGCTGTAGTAATTCACCGCTGCCTGCGTAGTAATGCAGTCCGGTGATGGCAGCGTCGAGTAGCTTTTCGAGCAGCTGTGGCTGTGGTTGCGCGCCCTGTTGTTGTAACTGCAACACGCGGTAGGCATCGACCAGCAGACCGCCGAGACCGAGCGGATCGTCGGTGACCCATTCACCGTCACGAACCATGTGTGCGAACTCAGCGGTTTCGTGTTCGAGTTTCGGACCGGCATCCGGCTGTGGCGGCAGTGCGGCTGCGGTGGCGGCCAGTTGCAGGCTGGTGATGTAGCCGTCCAGTGGATCGTGTTGGCCCATCGTGGGCACCAATGCACGCGTCAGGTCGATACTTTTTTTCCACACCATGCGGCGTGGTTCGTGGCCAGATGCGGGCGGGTAACTGAAGGCTTCGAACGCGCTGCTGGCGAGTTCGCGCGCCCAGTAGTTGTAGCGGGCTTGCCCGGTGGTGCGGCTGACCTGGTTGAGGGCGTGCATCCATTTGCTCAGGTAATGGAAGTACTGGCCGTCGCGGTCCCATTCCAGGCGAGCATCGAATTCTTCATGCGGGTCGCGTTCCGGCAATGTCTTACCGATGCGAAGCCCGCCGCGGGTCGGGTGCAATTCACCTACGTCTTCGTTGAGGCCGCTGATCCAGCCCGTGCGCTGGTCGTCCTGTCGGTGCCGGCCCAGCGTGTGATGCACCTGGTCGACCAGCTTCAGCGCCAGCTCGGTGTAAGCCGATTCACCCGTGGCGCGCGCCAGGCCGAGGTAGTTGCAGACCGCGAATGCATCCGTCCACAGGTAGCGTTTACCGGGCTGATCCGATGTCAGACCGCTGCGCTGCGCGTAACTGTGCATTAATGCGATAGCCTGTTGCGTGCGCGTATTCGTCAAGCTCTGGTTCTCCCCATGCGCGTCTGCCAGTGACGCCGGTATAAATGGCAACAGCAGTATGACAAGAACAAAAAGAATGCGTTACGCGTGAACATACTTCGTATAATTAAAGAGTCGCTGATAAATGATTGACAGGCTCAGTTGTAACTTGCCATGGAAGCAATCTAATAAGAGCATTTGCTCAATCATCATGGCAGTAGTGACCGTGTCGAACACCACTCAGCAGTTTTTTAAAATCATTACCCGTGGTATGAACCAGATATTTATGGTCGCCCGCTTCGAAATAGACATTTGCGAGACTGCTTAGTGCTTCATCAAGAAATGTCTCAATCTGGTAGGCCGGTCCAAGTGGTGGAATCGCTCCGGGCTCGCAGTCGGGGAACAGTTTGGCGAATTCATCTTCTGCAACGAGTTCAAACTCCCGGTCGAGTTCCTTGCGCACGTGCTTCATCTCGGTATAGTAGCTGGCTGGCACCACCATCATGGCATAGCCGGTGCTGTCTTTTACCATCACGCCTTTCGCGATATGGTCCTCGTCGACATATGATGCTTCGGCGGTCTCATGACTGGAACCGGTGTGTGGATGCGAGACCAGGTCGTATTCAACGGATTTTTGTTCGAGAAAGTTTTTTACAGTTTCTGCTATTGCCATGAGTATTCTCCTATGTCATTAGATGTTTTATCGGGGTTAGCTCAGATTTATGTTACAAAACACGTCCCATGTTTTGCCCTATGGGCTAGCCATAAAACGGCTATTCAAATTAGCTCCCAGCGAATTTAGTCTGGCAGGTGCCGATCAGTTCCGTCTGCGCGATGATGTGCCCCTGCATGGCCGCCTCAACGACGGCTTTGCTCGGTTCGTTCAACCCTTCAAGCACAATATCCAGTGCATATAGTTTGTGAAAATAGCGGTGGCGGCCAATAGGTGGGCAGGGTCCGCCGTAACCGCGGTTTCGCCAGTCGTTGATGCCTTCGCCCGCGCCTGACGGTAGCGTTGCGGTAGTGATGTACTCAGCCAGACTGTTTATGTTTGCTGGGATGTTGTACAGCACCCAATGAACCCAGACTGTCTTCGGTGCCTTTGGGTCGGGTGCATCGGGATCATCGATAATCAGCACCAGGCTGCGGGCGGCATCCGGTACACCCTCCCAGTTCAGTGGTGGTGAGACATCATCGCCTTTGCAGGTGTACCTGGCGGGAATCTCTTCACCATTCTCAAATACCCCGGACTTAAGGTTGAACGTCATGTTTACTCCCAGGTTTATTTATTGGGAGGCCTGTAATCTTTGCCTGGTTCAGTCCAGTCACTACCCTTGGTATCGGTTACTCCGGTACCCCGGTCATCTTTTTCTGCAATATCGAGGGCGCCTGTCCAGTTTTCAGGTTCTTCACTCAACTCAATATGAAGATCACGCCATTCATCAAGGCTGAACTCTTCAATATCGCCATCAAAATGCTGTACTTCAACAGTGTTTTGTTCTTCGTCAAAGGCTACAACGTAAAAACGCTGGCCTTTATGAAGATGGGCATACCATTGGTTAGTTCGCGGATCGAGATCATGTGGCATTGTCTTGTTCCTCCTGAATCTAGTATTACATTCATTGTACAAAGAGAGATTCTGGTTTTCTTTATCCAGATCAATCATTCCTGAAAATATATTAATTACTGAATTTATTTCGTTTTATTCATCAATGCATCAATGAGGTCCATTGGCAACGGGAAAACAATAGTATTAGTTCGTTCACCTGCAATGTCTGTCAGTGTTTGTAAATAACGCAATTGTAATGCCTGTGATTGCTTGGAAAGTGTTTGCGCAGCTTGCAACAATTTTTCTGCAGCCTGCATTTCACCTTCTGCATGAATAACCTTGGCGCGTCGAGTGCGTTCGGCTTCTGCCTGTTTGGCTATTGCACGGATCATGCTCTCATTCAGATCGACATGTTTTATTTCGACATTGCTGACTTTAATGCCCCAGGCATCAGTTTGTTGATCTAGAACACTTTGAATATCTGTATTGAGACGCTCGCGTTCCGCCAGCATCTCATCCAGTTCATGTTGCCCTAACACGGATCTCAGTGTGGTCTGCGCAAGTTGACTGGTTGCTTCATAAAAGTTTTCTACCTGGATGATGGCTTTATCCGGTTCTATGACACGGAAATAAACCACTGCATTCACATTCACTGAAACATTATCTCGTGAAATTACATCCTGACTGGGCACATCCATAACAATGGTTCGTAAATCAACTCTAACCATTTGCTGAATAAACGGAACAACAATAATGAAGCCAGGGCCTTTAACTTTCCAGAAACGTCCAAGTAGAAAAATTACACCGCGTTGATATTCACGTAGTACTCTAAATGCACTGCCAATAAGCAGTACAACCATTGCCATTACTGTGTAAAGCGCATAAGCAGTCATGATTCATTCTCCTGTGTTGAAGAGCCTAATGGCTCTACCTGTAGTATTAAACCTTTAACATCGATAACTTTAACTTGCTGGTCTTTGTGTAATGGCACATTACTCACGGCTTGCCATTTTTCACTATGTATTGTGACTGTTCCTTTATCATCAAAATCGTTAATGACAATGGCGGTGCCGCCGATCATCTCTTCTAAGCCACTGACGACTGGACGACGACGTGCTTTAAACGCCATGCCAATAACAAAAATAAAAATTAACGCACTGGTAAAAGCAAAGGTGATAATGACTGAAATATCAATACCAAAACCAGGCACTTCAGTATCCATAAGAATGATGGAACCCATGACAAATGCAATAACCCCACCAATACCAAGCACACCAAAACTCGGCTCGAAGGCCTCAGCCACCATTAGCGCGACGCCCAGTAGTATGAGCAACATACCGGCATAATTAATCGGTAACAACTGAAAGGCGTACAAAGCAAGCAATAAAGAAATTGCACCGATGGTGCCTGGGACTATGGCGCCGGGATTGGAGAATTCTAATATCAATCCATAAATACCAACAAGCATTAATATGTATGCAATATTGGGATTGGTAATAACACTGAGTAAACGGCTGCGCCAATCGGGTTCGATTTGTATAAGCGGTAAGCCGGAGGTATTAAGTGTGCGTTTTTGCCCATGAATACTGACTTCACGGCCATCAATTTGTTTGAGCAAATCGGCCGTACTGATTGCGATAATATCAATGACATTTAATTTCAATGCTTCAGAGGCGGGGAGACTGGCCGCTTGCCTGACTGCTTTTTCCGCCCATTCCTGATTGCGACCGCGGAGTTCAGCCAGGCTACGAATATAGGCAACAGCATCATTAATCAGTTTTTTCTGCATGGCATCTTCACTTGCATCGCCTGCGGGTTGATCGTCTTTATCCGACTTGTCTTTTTCTCTCTTAGTGGGTGCTGGCGGCGAGATACCACCTATTTTAACCGGTGTCGCCGCGCCCAGATTGGTGCCTGGTGCCATTGCAGCAATATGGCTGGCATAGAGAATATAAGTACCGGCGCTTGCAGCTCTTGCGCCAGTGGGTGCAACATAAGTTGCAATGGGTACGGTTGAACTGGCAATATTTTTAATGATTCCACGCATGGCGGAATCCAGTCCGCCCGGTGTATCCATTTGAATAACGACAAGCTCTGCGTTACTTTTTATCGCTGCTTCCAGTGATCGTTTTATATAATCATCAGTTGCAGGCCCTATAGCATCTTCAACGCTAAGCTGAACAATAGAACCCTGAACACTGTTTGCTGAAATACTATTAAATAAAAAACCAGTAACAAACAGCAATGCAATGGCTAGATATAATTTTGTATATCTTTTCATAACTGGAAATCCCTTAACCATATAAGTAAGAGAGTGTGGAGGGATCAAAGTTTCAGCAATCCTCCATAACATTATTTTGATAACCTTATTGGGTTTGTCCAAACCGGCTAGCTTAGCTACTTTTAATGTTATAACACCAATAAAAGTAACACAGGACAGTATTAATAACCAAGCCTTTTATATAATAAGGAAAGGAAATCAAGGAGTCTGACCCTTTGATTTATAAATTATCAGTATAACCTTGGAGGCGATGTGCCTGAGCCCCTGGAATTTGTTGGTGATTTTTAATGGCCTTGAGGAAATATAGTATTTGGAACTAAGTTGATTTGTCTATGAGTTAAATGAGTTTTATAGCCATATCTTCAAGCGTGTAGGCAGTGACATGGATTCGTTCTGCAATCTCCTTTAACTGGGACAGGATATCCCGCTGAACAAAAATGTTTTTGCAGTCATCATTTTTGAGCAATTCTGCTAACGACTGCGCACCGACCGCCTATCTTTGTAGCCATCTTGATAAGAAAAATATCTTATATAAAAAAACAGCGGTATTGCGGTATTAATGATGAAGTCGCTGCATTGGATCTTGCGGCTGTTGCGGGTTTGGTTTTTATGGGCGGCCACTATAATGTTAACGATGATCTTCCCTGGTTAGCTGATGAAATAAAATTGATTCGGTCTGGGCTAAAAATGTGATTAGTTCGTCAGTTGCCTATTAATTTATTTTATAGGGCACGAATGCAATTGCTGTGTAATGCGGGAATGGGTTAAGGTCAATAAAAATAATTTATCGGCAGTTATAAAGTATGAAGTATCTAGTGTCGTATTACAGTCCATTTAAGTGTGGGTATGTTGTCATAGTTTTAAAAAACGGTGATATGCAATCATATTTATTCGGTTTTTTCGTATCAAATATTACGTTAAAAAATGATCCAGGAGAATACTTCGCGAATGAATATGGGTATTATATAGGTGTGGTTCAATATTAATGCTAATGGAGATTTAATTTATGAAACAGCCTTTGCAAGTTAATTTTCGTGATATTCCACCCTCTAGTTTCGTAGAAGCAAAAATCCGCGAAAAAGCCGCCAAACTTGATGAGTTTTATGATCAAATCATGACCTGTAAGGTGATGGTTGAGGCTCCGCATTCGCATCATCATAAAGGTATTCTTTACCATGTTCGAATTGATCTGACGGTACCGAACGGTGAGCTGGTTGTTAACCGTTCACCTAAAGATAATCACGCCCATGAAGACGTTTATGTCGCTATTCGTGATGCCTTTAATGCAGCGCGAAGAAAGTTGCAGGATTTTTCCCGCAAACAGCGCGGTGATGTTAAACACCATGAGACTCCACCGCATGGTGTGGTTTCCGAACTAGTGCCCTATGAGGATTTTGGCAGGATTCTATCTTCTGACGGCAGGGAAATTTATTTCCATCGAAACAGTCTGGTTGATGGAGATTTTGACGGCCTTGACGAAGGCGACAAAGTTAGATTTGTAGAAGAGGCTGGTGAAGAGGGCCCACAGGCAAGCACAGTACACTTAATAGGTAAACACAATATTGTCGGCTGACAAAGGAGTCAAAAGACATGACTGCAGGGGAGTGTTGTAATCGTTAGGTTGTAATAACAAATCAGGTTACTTCTATTGCACAGTTGTTTCTAATGTTAAGGAACTATAATGGCAACATCAGAAAACAATATCTGGTTAGAACATCAAGGCGAAGGTCCTATATTTGCTACTGCCGTCCACGCTGGTCATAACATAAGAGGCGAACTACTGCCGTTAATTGCACTTGATGAGACTACACGATTACGTGAAGAAGATCCCTATACGGATCGCTGGGTCAAGATTGTACCTGGCTGGATAGTCATGACGCGTTCTCGTTTTGAAGTGGACTTGAACCGTAAGCGTGATGAGGCCGTTTATCGTTTACCCGAAATGGCCTGGGGTCTGCATTTATGGAAAGCACCACTCAGTGACGAATTAGTAGAGCATTCGCTGCAAGAGTATGACGCTTTTTATAATGAGCTTGAAGTGTTATTGACTAAACTGACCAATCATTACAAACGCTTTGTTATTTTCGATATCCATGCTTACAACTATCGTCGTCAGGGACCTGAGGCGCCACCTGATGATCCTTTGCAGAACCCTGAGGTAAACGTCGGTACCGGTACACTGGATAAAATGCTATGTGGTTGCGTCGTTGATCGCTTTATAAAAGATCTGCGGAAATTTGATTTTCTTGGTCGACATCTTGATGTGCGTGAAAATGTAAAGTTTGAAGGGCGGCAACTGGCGCGTTGGATTCACAATAAATTCCCGGAATCTGCCTGTGTGTTGTCGGTAGAGTTTAAAAAGTTTTTCATGGATGAATGGACAGGTGAAGCTGATGAAGAACAGCTTAAGGTTATTCGTGAAGCACTGCATTCGACTATTCCTGGTATATTGGAAGAGTTGAATACATTGGAAGGAAACAATGACAACTAGCATCGACAGTAAGTTAATAACAACTATTGGTGAGGCGCTGGCGCGTAACGAACTGGTGCGTCGCGATTTGCCCGATGGTAGTCGTTTGCATATCGATCGCCAGTTACCGTTTCTTTGTGTTTATCGTCGTCCCTTGCAAAGAGAAGATGCAGGTACAGAACGGTTGTTACTCGGTGAAGCCGCTTACTTGTTGGCAACCTGCAGAGAACGGCACTATTCAGAACTGGTGCGTTTGGTTAAGGAAATTTCGCAACGCCAGAGTGAATATTACGGTGCCTTTCTTTTATTTGAAATATGGAGTGCGGAATCCACAGAGGACAAAAAATTACCATTGTTTCACATTCATGCAGCACGCAGTGGTACGCCGCAGCGCGCCCTGGAAGAACTGGAAAGTGAATTACTTGCTATCAATATCGAAGGACAATCAACGCAGGTAGAACTGAGCTATCACGATAGTATTCATCCGCCGGGACTCAAGCCTTTACTTGCTGATGGAAATCAAAACTTTTTCACCATAGGTCTGGAGATAAACCCTGTTTACCGTGATGCAGAAAGCGGTGAGCTGTTTCCATTTGAACTGCGTGAATTACACCATGCCTTAGCAAGAGTACTTAAACGAACTTTCTATACTTTCACTCATTCTGATACCACACAACGACCTGCGCATTTTCATGAGCTTGGTCGACATGCCATGACACAAATTGTTGACGAGGTCGATGAGCGGCTTGCCGCCATCAGCCAGCGATTTGATTTGTTATTACACGTGACCCCAGTGAATGCATCACAGGCCTGGGAACGATTTCGTCGTTCTAAATTTGAACATCATCCTGAATTTCTTTATCGTCCAAGACCTGTCGATCCGGCATTAATGAAACGTGAATTATTCAGTATTCCCATTGAACAGATCGAAGATCCGACACTGGCTCATATTTATGAAGAAAAACAAAATGAACTAGATCGTCAAATTACTCTGGTTGCCGATCGTAATACACCACGTTTTTTATATGGTAGTCGGCAGTTATTCGGCGATATTGAGCAAGAACTATTGACCCTGTCGGAAGATATCCTGCAACAAATTTCGCCGCATCTTCCTGATGATCATGACAGTGATTTTCTTGAGGTAGATGAGTTTGCTGAGATAGCACATGACGAGATTGAACATTACCGTAATCAGAATCCGTACTTTACTGCCAAGATAGAAGTGCGTGATGACATTACCGGTATTCTTGTTTCTAAAGGAAATTTTTTGATTGGTCGTGATGCCAGAGTGTCGCGGTTACGTGTTGAGGCGACACTGGCACATGAAATTGGTACGCATGCCCTGACCTATTTCAACGGTCAACAACAACCCTTACGCGAGTTCTATACCGGTATGGCAGGTTATGAACCCTTGCAGGAAGGTTTGGCAGTACTGGCAGAATACCTGGTTGGCGGTTTGAGTCGTCCCCGTTTACGCCTGCTGGCCGGTCGCGTAATGGCAGTGCAGTCTATTTATCAGGGCGCAGGCTTTATCGAGACCTTTTGTCTCTTGCATGAACAATATGGCTTTAGTCAGGCCACTGCATTCAACATCGCGATGCGGGTTTACCGCGGTGGAGGTTATACCAAAGACGTGGTCTATCTGCGCGGCTTAATGAATCTTTTGTCATACCTTGCTCAGGATGGAGATCTGGAGATGTTATTGCTCGGCAAAGTTAGCCATGAACAACTAGCCCTGGTAGAAGAGTTACAGTGGCGCAAGGTGCTAACGCCAGCTGTGCTACGGCCACGATATTTAGATAAGCCGGAAACACAACAAAAGTTGGCACGCCTGCGCAAGGGTGTTTCGGTACTTGAACTTATATCGGAGGATGCATGAGATTAGGCATTATTGTCAACGATATCCAGACCGAGCGGGGAGATTACACGACTACCCATCTTGCGATTGCGGCCATCAATCTCGGTCATGAGGTCTGGTATATGGGTGTAGCTGATCTTGCTTATGAGCCCGATGAGAATACCTATGGTTATGCACGTCGGGTAGCAGATAAAAAATACCGTAGCTGTGATGCCTACCTCGACGCCTTAAGAGGTAAAAAATCCCATAATGAACGTATCAACCTTGATGAGCTGGATGTGCTGTTATTACGCAATGATCCGGCAGATGATGTGAATACTCGTCCCTGGGCAAGGCTAGCTGGTATCAACTTTGCCCGTCTGGCAATGCGTCATGGGGTAATTGTCCTGAATGATCCCAATGGCCTGACCCAGGCCATTAACAAGATGTATCTACAGACCTTTCCCGAAGAGGTCAGACCACGTACTTTGATCACCCGCAACCGTGCCGAGATAAAACGCTTTATTGCAGAGCACAATGGCTGGGGGGTACTTAAACCGTTGGCAGGTTCAGGTGGTCGAAATGTATTTTTAATCAACCCGGAAAGTGCTGCCAATCTTAG
The DNA here is from genome assembly GCA_040325975.1 of Gammaproteobacteria bacterium. Classification (GTDB taxonomy): domain Bacteria; phylum Pseudomonadota; class Gammaproteobacteria; order SZUA-229; family SZUA-229; genus LH-M37. The sequence continues at coordinate 12,029 of JBEQLM010000027.1, forward strand.
TCAAATGATTGAAGCGGTGGCTACAGAAGGATACATCATTGTTCAGGAATATCTGCCAGAAGCGGTAAAAGGGGATACCCGTTTGTTTCTGATGAATGGCACTCCATTGCAATGCAAGGGACACTATGCGGCTTTCCAACGTATACGTCAGAGCGGCGATAATGACTTTCGGAGTAATATGACAGCAGGCGCCAGTGCGACAAAAGCCGTTGTAACAAATGAAATGCTGCAATTGGCCGAGCTGGTTCGCCCCAAGTTGGTTCAGGATGGCATGTTCCTGGTGGGGCTGGATATTATTGGTAACAAGTTAATGGAAATTAATGTCTTTAGTCCCGGTGGTTTTGCCTGCCTGGAAAAGCTGGAAGGCGTTCCTTTTTCCCATGAGGTGATTCATGCCATTGAACATAAGGTTGAATACCGACAGAAAAACCAACAGGACTTTAGCAATATAGAAATTTCCATGCTTTGAAATCAAAGGGTCAGACTCCTTGATTTAAAACCCTGCACGGTAGGGTGATTCGAAAGCCCAGGTCAGATCATAATTGTTTCTAATATACCAATTTAATGTTTTCTCTGCGGGGTCTGTTGCGGATACATTGACATAATCTGGAAAGTCTTCTGGCGTTTTATTCTTCCATTGTGCATGTGTGCCACAGA
>JBEQLM010000280.1:0-2617 GCA_040325975.1 Gammaproteobacteria bacterium
AAGTTAGTTGGTTTAGAACATTTAAAACAGACTTACCCGCACGAACTTTCCGGTGGTCAACGACAGCGCATCGCACTGATTCGGGCGATGGCGCCACGTCCAAATATTCTTTTAATGGATGAGCCTTTTTCCAGCATGGATGCCGAGTTACGTGAGCAGTTGGCGCGTGAAGTGCGTGAAATTCTTAAACGTGATGGTATCACCGCAATACTGGTTACCCATGATCAGCTGGAAGCTTTTGCGCTGGCGGATGTGATTGCTGTGCTCGGTAATGGTGAGTTACATCAGTGCGGTACTGGTTATCAGATTTACCACCATCCAGCGAACCGTTTTGTTGCCGATTTTATCGGCCAGGGTGTGATGTTGCCGGGCAAAGTTCTCGATGAGAAACGCGTTGAAACTGAGATGGGTGTATTCAAGGGCGAATTACCCGAGGACTGTCATTCTGGTCAGCAGGTAGAAGTGTTGCTGCGACCTGATGATGTTATTCATGATGATGATAGCGATACAGAACTGGAGGTTATCGCGAAAGTATTTCGTGGTGCTGAGTATCTTTACACGCTTGCCCTGCCGAGTGGTCAGCCGATTCTCTGTCTTGTGCAGAGTCATCACAATCACCGTATTGGTGAGCGAATTGGAATCAAACTTGGTGTTGACGATCTGGCGGTGTTTCCGGTTTATGAAAACACGGAATCTGCCGGTGAATAAAACCACAGTAATTTTTTATAAACAATTTTTTTAATTTTTTTCAAAACTGAAAGGTGTACTATGAAAATCAAAGATAAAAAACTTCCCTTAAGCCTGTTGTTAAGCTGCTTGATACCTGGAGTCGCCTCTGCCGAAGCACAGTTGTTCGGCCAGGCGAATCTTTCTATTGCATCACTGGATGACGATGTGGGTAGCTCGACAGCAGTCGATAGTCATTCATCTCGCGTTGGCATAGAAGGCGATATAGAGTCCAAAGGCAGTTTAAAAATTGCTTATCGTTTCGTCTGGCAGATTGATATGGCGGATGAAGCTGCCGCATCCAATGATCACATCAAATCACGCGAGCAATACATCAGCATGAAAGATAACTGGGGCGAAGTTCGTATTGGTCGCCATGACACGCCGTACAAAAAGGCTGGCAAAAAGAGCGTTGAATTTTTCAGTGATAGCTATGCTGACTGGAATAACATTATTACCAAATCACATGACAAACGTGCTGATAGCTCGGTGTCTTATTACAAAACACTGGGGCCTGCAAAACTAAGCGCGATGTACGCTGGTGGTGATGACACGCCAGTTGGCGATAACATTGGAGAGATATCCAGTCTGGCAGCAAACATGAAATTTGGTGATCTGGCCTTTGCTGTGGCTTATCAGGACATCGATGCAACAGGCACTGCCACAAAAGTAGTTGTTGGTTATAAGCTGGGTGCTACCAGTGTGGGTATAGCGGCAGAAAATATTGAGCCTGAAGTTGGTTTGAATGACACAACAAACACCATGATCAGCATCAAGCATAAGATAAATGATGCCAATACTATTAAAGTTACCTACGGTGTTGAAGAAGCAGTCGCACCGGTATTAAAGGACCCAACTATGATGGCCCTGGGTATTGATCACAAACTTAATGATAGTGCCACTATGTTCGCTTATTGGGCTGACGGTTCAGACGGTGGCTTAGATGCCGATGCTGGTCTGGTCGGTGACTCTACAGTGCTTGCTTTGGGTGTTGTTGTTAAATTCTAATTACCCTGTTTCTGGTTCCCACACAGGAGTGTGGGAACCAGATACGTTTATTTGTTGCCGATGGCGATCAGCACTTCGGTGTTAAACCAGAGGTTGCTTGACTAACCTCCCGTCGCCTCATAAAACAACCGAACCAAGGGTGCATATCGGCCATGTTTCATTGCATGTTCCATCGCTGCGTAATAGATCGCTCTGTTTTCACCATCAAACACTGGCGGCATTAATCGGGCATTCAGGCACTGGATCATCACCAGCGCGCGACCAACACGGCCGTTACCATCGCCAAAGGGATGAATCATGATGAAATAGGCATGCGCTTTGGCTATGGCTTCCAGCGTGTCCGCTTTGGCTTCTTTATAAACCCATCGATTCATTTCTTCTTCGATGTCTTCCGGCGCGGTGGTTTGTACGCCTTCTAACTGTCCCATCATACGAATTTTTTTAGAATAAGCGCCGGCATCGTCAAAAAAACCGCGCATGAAATCTGCGTGCAGGGTTTTGATGCTCTCTTCTGTTATCGGCATGGGTTCGGCACGTTCGACTATGCGCTGCCAGATTTGCCTGTGTGTGATAAACGCATTAAAACCTTCATAAAAGGTTTGCCGACTCATATTTTTGGGCAGTTTTTGCTCATCAATAATTCTGTCGAAATCGGCCTTCGCCATGTTGGTTTCGATTTCAATGGTGCCGTAACTCAAACGGCGTAAAAATGGCAGAAACAGTGCTTCGTTGTGTGGCAACTCATCCGGCAATAAAACTGGCTGGTAAGTTTTTTCAGGGTCGTCCCATTCAGGCACGATGAAATGCCTGCAGTACAAAACGTCAATATTCAGACGATTTTCGGCAGAAATGGGCTTGTTACGCCAGTTGAGAAGTGTACGAC
>JBEQLM010000281.1:0-2612 GCA_040325975.1 Gammaproteobacteria bacterium
ATCCAGGGCATGAGCAAAATCATCAGAAATCTTGCTTTCTGTAATTTCTATAATCAACTGTGAAGGATCGAGCTTATGTTCAATTAGTTTTTTCTGAAGTTGCTCAGGAAACTCTAAATCCGTCAGTATTTTAGCAGAAACATTTACCGCCACCTGAACGATTATCCCCTTTGACTTCAACTCACCACAAACAGTCAACGCCTGAGTCAGGACCTGATAAGTCAAATCTTTAATCAATCCAGTTTCTTCTGCCAAAGCAATGAAATCATCTGGCATAATTAAGCCTTTTAGAGGATGTTTCCACCTGACAAGAGCCTCAAAAGAGACCAGAAAACGTGAAGACATATCAATCTTTGGCTGATAGTAAGTAACAAGCTCATGGTTATGTATAGCCCACTTCAATTCATCGACAGTGACAGAGTTACATGTTTTTTTTGATTTAATACAAGTCTTATCTACATCATCCAGCCTGTGAAGTATTGTCTCAAGATTATCAATAGAAATCGGCTTTTCCAGAGCACCCAATATATATAGTCCACGGCTATCTGCCAGCTCTTTAGCAGAATGCAAAACACTGACATCAAAACCACTCATAAGAATGATTCCCGCTTTTGAATCAACACTGGCGAGATATCTAATCAGCTCCACACCATCTATACCCGGCATAGTGAGATCCATAATAATGACACGCAACTCATCACTGTAGGCCTCAATAAAATCATGTGGATTACTAATACAAGTAACGGAATAACCTGCATTACTGGCGACGAAACCGACAAACTCACCAATATCTTTCTCATCATCGACAACTAGAAGTCGTGGATCCTGGGTAATATTATGCATAGCTATTCCCCCTGGCCTCATCTTGAATACAGGCAGAATAATTTTTATCCATTCCGGCAATATGATCCTTCAACCAATCTTCAAAAAAATCAATCAGCCATGTTGCTGCCTGAATATCCCCCTTAAACCCAGGGTTTTTTGTGAATTCATTAAGTCTGGTCTCCATCATACGATGCACTAATTTATGATTATCTAAATATTGATAATGACAGGCCAGCATCATTTCTTCTTCATGCTGAAAGTGATATATCGTATATTGCTGCAAATCATCAATAATCGCAGGCAATGCAGAAGCATCCCCGCCCTCAATCATTGCGCGTAAATAATTAAGTAATTCAAAAAGAATTTTATGATCATCGTCCAACTCTGCTACACCAACACAGAAATCTGAACTCCATTGAAACTGGTTGTCTGTATTTTCAATCATTGTTATACCCTCTTTTAGTATCATTTATGCTGTATCTGCAGATGGGCATCTGTATAATTTTTCATCACTCTATTAAATGACACAGTCAACCAGATGGCCATTAGCATCTATCAATTCATTAAACATCTTGCGCAAATTATCATAACGAAGTGGTCTGGTTAGTGAATACAGAGACTGACATTCAGATGTGTTTTCACCGACAGAAACCATCGCTTTTTCACTATGTACGCCTATCTGATATGACCAGATAAACTCCATGCCTTTTTCTTGCTCTGGATCAACAATCACAATCTCTGCACTATCTTCATCGGAATACACCCAAGCCGGTACTTGACCTAAATTAAGAACTTTCAAAAACGACTTTAAAGTAGCCTCATCATGCTTATTTAAACCATACGCAGTAATCTTATGCTGTATGTCCATTATGATTGCCTCTTAATAAATAACCATGTACTAATACTATTACCTGAGAGCACAAAATCTAATAGGGATACTTCCTATTTAGAGTAATGACAAGAAAATAATACAGTCATGCCTTGCCTGTAATACATATTTCACTAGCCAGAAATAGATGTTGGCTGTGAGATTATTAGAGAAAAAACAGGCTATTTGTATGGATATGTTTTGTATATCCGAGGGGATAGGTAATAAGAAATATTATTAAGCAGTAACTACACCATGGCGTATCGCATAGCGGGATAATTCAACAAGGTTTTTAACACCTAACTTATGCATGATATTGTCACGATGGTTGCTAGCCGTCTTGGGACTGATATTCAAATCACTCGCAACCTCAGTGACTGCTCGTCCTTGCGCGAGCAAAACAAAGATTTCAAATTCACGCTTCGACAATGCATTAATATCGGATGGTCTAACATCTAAGCCAGCACTTTTTTCCGTCAGGTCATTACTAAGATAAAGATGATGTTTAGAAACAGCATTGATGGCTGCTAATAATTCTGTTGGTGCACTGCGCTTGGTAACGTAACCATTAACGCCTAATTTTTTCATATTTTCTACATGGCTGACATCATCATACATACTTAAGACAATGATTTTCGCCTCATCATCTCGAGCTTTAATACGTCTAATCAGTTCCGTACCACCCATGCCAGGCATATTAATATCACAGACAACAATATCAGGATGATGCTCTGTATAAGCTTTATAGCCAAGCTCTGCACTACCTGCTTCAATCACATCATAATGCCCACTCGACAATAACAGGCTCTTAAAGCCAGCACGAACAACTTCATGATCATCAACCAGTAAAATTTTTGTATGTTTCATTTTGAATCAAGCTCTGCCATTTTTAGATTGATACGAACAAATAATGTAACAC
>JBEQLM010000282.1:0-2575 GCA_040325975.1 Gammaproteobacteria bacterium
AATAGCCCGGTGATAAGTACAATTCGTCTCGCCCATTGTTCACGCATGATTTACTGCCTTACACCATGTCGAAGAGTTCAAAATGAATCTTAGCCAGAGGTACGTGCAGTGCACGTAGTCCTATTTGTACTGTATTGCTCATGGACTTTGGCCCACACATGAAGTACTCATATTTATGTGCATTCTCGGGCAGGATTTTTTCCAACAACGGCTGTGAAACAAAACCTGTCTCACCTTTCCAATCTGCGGGTGGGTCACACAAGACATGTGACAAATGCAGATTCAAACGTTGTTTTAGAATCTCTAGTTCCTCTCTGAAAATTACATCTTGCCAATGTTTGTTGCCATAGATAAACCACAGTGGCCTTTGTTCTTGGCGATCAGCTAACGTGCGCAACATACTAACAATCGGCGCGGCACCAACACCGCCTGCAATAAAAACGTAACCCGGTGCGTGTGGATATCGGTCGACACTAAATGCACCATAAGGTCCATCCAGATAGGCACAATCACCGATGCGTGTATCTTTAATAGTGTCGGTAAAATCCCCTAATTCCTTAATAGTGAATTCCAGTTTGTTATCATCAGACGCGCTGGAAGAGATGGAGAAAGGGTGCTCTTTAAGCTTCCAGGGAGATGCTCGTAACGTCAGCCAGGCAAACTGGCCAGGCTGAAATTTCAAACCCGCATGTCCTTCAGGCTCTAGCGCTAGCGTCCAGCTATTATTACGTTCCTGTCGTACGTTCTTCACCCGATAGGGTCTGTTATACATTTTCCAGGGTTTGAAAAATCGTATGTAAGCAATAAGCAGTACCCAAAAAATGGTGTAACCACTCCACAGCCAGCGTTTCACTGGTGCATTTATGTAATAACCCACACCATCAATGTGCACCAGTGCCAGCAGAAAAACGGATACTGCCATCACGATATGTAAAATACGCCATTCATCATAATGAATATGTAGCGGTTTTCGCCACATTGAAGTGCTAATCAGCACCGCTAACAATAATACAGAAAGGCGACCAGCGCTCATGTGCCAGGGGGCCTGCAGTGGATTCAGCGGCCCCAGTGCTTCAGTGTTGTAGATATGAATGATGAAAAAGTGCAGAAAGATAAACGCAAAAGCCAAAACAGCCAGGTATCGGTGAAAGTAATAAATAATATCAATACCAAACGGTGCAGTAGCACGACGGAAACGCGCGGTAAGTAAGAATTGCGTTCCCATCATGGCCATACCAGCAAAACCCAATGCCATAGAAAAATCCCACCAGAATCCCGAACCGGGTGGCACTTTACCGATTGCCAGTAACAGTAATGGCGCTAAAATCAAAAGCAGATAAACGCTAATCCAAAATACGGTTGACTGAAAGGTTTTCATATTTCAAACATCATGATTCAGCTTACCAACGGTTTTTTTATTCATGCAAGGCGGTTTAAATAAAAATTAACTCCATAATATTACGAAAGCATACCATATAGGATGTATACCTGAGCACACGGGTTGCATCAATGCAACTTGTGGAATGCTGTAATCATACCTACGCCTAATTATTCAAAAATTTAAGCAATCAAACCATCGTTTTTACAAAGTCAAAGACATCAAAAATACGTGCCATGTAGTGGTCTTTGGGGTGAAAACCGGTTGCATCTGTGGTGTTGAAATTACTTTCAATACTGTTGATAGTTTTGTAGAGACGCCGTTGATGGACACCAATTAAGCGCTGGAAAGGATCGGCAATAATACCAGAGAAGGCTGAAAGCACTCCCATTATTGCGAGTATGCCAGCTGTGGAGCCTAATACTAAATCTAGTGATGGCTCGACTGGGAAAACTGAATAATAAAATGATCCCAGAGTTTCACCAAAAAAGAAGTCTGAGACAGCAGATTCATGAGCAATTGTGGCAGCAACGGCACTACCTGTGGTAATTGCACCGGGTGTGAGCTTTTTGAAAAAAATGGCACCAGCCGAAATATTGAGTACACTACAGGCCAAATCTGCCGAAGCCACTCGAGTGCCGCCATAAGTATCAAGTTCACGTTTTAATGATTGTTCAAAATCTTCAACTTGAACTTTATTGTTAATTTTTTTTAAATGCGTCTTCATTAAGTCTGATAATGTTTCCTGGCTTAGAATGGTTTCCAGGAGGCTGTCTTTATTTGAACTTCTGCCAGGCTGCTCGTAGGGCAGTTCAAAAAGCTCAGTTCGCACCAGCCAGATAATCTCCTTTTGTACTGCTGTTTCAAAGCCCGGTGATATGCGTTTCAGTAGTTTTGCTATTGGGTATAGCCTGATTTTATTAAATATCTTAGCTAAGAGTTGAATGCACAGGTAGGGAACTGCCCAAAATAGATTCAGCGGTGCGCGCAGTAGATCCCAGCCAAAAGCTTTTCGGCTAATACGCAACGCACCCCTTGTTGAATAAACTTTGCGTACAAATTCAGGCACCCGTTCACGCCGACTCTGGAAATATTGAAGCGCACCCGTTTCAACAGCGGTTATGATTAGCTGCTGTTCTGCGTCGGTAAACGGTGTGGTCGTGGTTTCAGTATGAGTATCTAGGGCTTTCATGTTAT
>JBEQLM010000283.1:0-2567 GCA_040325975.1 Gammaproteobacteria bacterium
GGGTATTTAAACAAAGCGAAAAAAATCCAAAGACGATGTAGCAGCATACTACTACAGTGTTTTTTGTCAGAAGCTTGAAAAAACAGGTTTGATGAAAGAAGCCAGTGAATCAGCCAATGAGTTTCTTGAGCGAGTGGTACAAGGTTTTCCTGAGTTGAAGCCGCGAGCGGGTTTTATAACACGTAGCTATCATAGAATTCGTTATGGTGTTGATTATAACGATAATCAGAAAAAACAATTTATTAGTGCGGTGAAACAGTTCCGTATTAAGTAGTGTGTTTATGTTGTAGACATTAATTTCGTTACTTTACTAATGTTTGCATAAATAACACTGACTTCAGAATGAGGCGTGTTTTTGTGATTTGTGTTTTTATCAATGAAAAATTTATTAAGTCCTGCTTGATGTAATAGATTGTTTAAAAGATCTTTCATGCTTATGGCTGCGCCGCTACCTACGTTGTAGGCTTCGCCTGCTTTCCCTTTAGCAGCTATTGTGTAATACATTGCGCAGGCATTTTCTATATCAATATAGTCACGCTCTGCATCAAGACTGCCGACTGAAATATTTTCTGCTTCACCAGACAGGACTGCGTTTATCTGTCTTTCCACACGGCCAACGAATAATTTGTCTGACATGCCTTTGCCAATTAAATTGAAAGTACGGGCAATAACAATGTTCACGCCATAAGTTTTTGCATATAGGTGAGCAAGCTGTGTCTGTGCGGCTTTTGACCAGCCATAGATGCTGATGGGGTTTAATGGATGGTCTTCTGTAACAGGGTTTTCATCGTTGTTTATTTCACCATATTCAGCAGCGCTGCCCATGAGCAATACTCTGCTTGTTGGGCTGTTTTCTTTAACAGAGTCCAGGATGTTTTTAGTGCAGCGAACATTGTTCTGGAAATCAGTTTCAAAATCGTTGGAAAAACTACCGGCAGCATGAAATATCAAAGAGCGTTGTAGTTTTTTGATTAATTTGTCGATCTGGGTCTTATCATTAAGATCGCAAATGACTGTATTGTTATCGATGTTTTTTGACGAGGTTCTGGTTATGCCGATGCAATTTGAATTGGTATTGTTTTTTAAGTGGGTAAGTAAATGTCTACCAACAAAACCAGATGATCCAGTTACCAGTATGTTCACTTCAGAAATTCAAATCGATCTGAAAACTCGGAAAAATGTTCGTCTGCGTAGGCATAGTCTTCGGGTCTTCCTATATCTAGCCAGAAACCATCAAAGGGACAGATTGATATGTGGTTGTCACTATCTATGCCATTAACCATGAGTTCATCAAAGCCATAACTAGAGGCTTTTTCCAGACGGTCTATGACTCGTTTGTTAAGACAATAAATGCCCATGCTGACATCAAAATGGTATTCAGGCTTTTCACGAAATGCGGTGAGCCTGTTATTTTTGTCATACTCAAGCACACCAAAATCAACTTTGACGTCACGGCGGAATGAGGACACGGAAACATCAGCATTAGCGGAAGCATGTTGCTCAAAGAATTTTTTGTAATCAAGATCACACAAAATATCGCCATTCATGACGAGGAAGTTTTCGGGTAAGTCGTCGATTAAAGTGAGTGGTCCGATAGTATTAAGGGGGACTTCTTCAATCGAGTAATCTATTTCTAATCCGAGACGTTCACCATTGCCAAAATAGGCCTGGATAAGGTTGGCTAAATGATTTACGGCGAGTGTGACTCGAGTGAAGCCAGCATCTGCCAGCTGCATTAAGATGACTTCAAGAATTGAATATTTGCCACCAATTGGAACCAGTGGTTTGGGTATCAGTGTTGTGTAAGGCTTTAAGCGAGTGCCTTTTCCACCTGCAAGAATAATCGCGCGCATGTGCTTGTTCCGTCTGAATTAAATATTGTATAGCCAGGATTTATATTGGCTTAAGTTTTCTGGCTTTTTAAACCACTCAATGGTTTTTAGAAGCCCGGCTTCTAAATCATGCTTAGGCGTCCAATCAGTCATGGCGCTAATTTTTTTATTGTCACCCAGCAATCTATCAACTTCAGATTTCTCGGGTCGGAGGCGGGCCTGATCAAGGTTGATTTTAGCGTCAGGATTGAGTTGCTGAATCAGAAAATTAGCCAGATCACCAATAGTGCGTTCTGCGCCAGTTGCAATATTGATTTCTTCACCAATAGTTTTATCTGATTCGGCCAGTGCAATGAAACCTTCAACAGTATCGATGACATAGTTAAAGTCACGAGTTGGATCCAGGCTGCCTAGTTTAATTTCAGATTCACCTGACAGTAATTGCGTGATGATGGTTGGAATTACTGCCCTGGCTGACTGTCTGGGGCCATAGGTATTAAATGGTCTAGCGATGGTGACGGGAGAATCAAAGGAACGATAGAAAGATTCAGCCATACGATCAGCGCCGATTTTTGTCGCACTATAAGGAGATTGACCCTGATAAGGATGATTTTCATCAATCGGCACATACTGAGCTGTGCCATAAACTTCAGAGGTAGATGTCACCACAACGCGTTCTGTATTGAGCTGTCGTGCGGCCTGTAGAATATTTAAGGTGCCTTTGATATTAGTATC
>JBEQLM010000284.1:0-2560 GCA_040325975.1 Gammaproteobacteria bacterium
GTATATATTTATGGGGTGGATGATAGTTTTTTTTATAAATCCTTTAATTGATGCTTTATCAAGTGATGGGTTGATTTGGCTGGTTGTGGGTGGAATATCATATACCGTTGGGGCAGTCTTATACAGTATTAAGAAAATACAATTTAATCATGCTATTTTTCACATATTTGTTTTGGTGGGTAGTTTTTCTCACTTTGCATCAGTATTCTTCTACGTTTTACCTTATCAATAATGCTATGAGAAATAACCACCTAGAACCTCCCGCTAATGTGGATAAAAAAATATTCACTTAAGCTGTGATTTTTCCCTCATATCATCTATATTTATCGTCTAGCTAATTAACAAAAGAACAATAATAATGAGCAACGTCAGTTTACTTATCCCAAAAAATCAGCGGCCTACCTGGATTCAAGGTTTAGATGAAATTGAAAGTGATACCGTAGAAATGGTCGAGATTCCTTTACTGGGCATGATTACAGCAGGACAACCGATTGAGCGTGTTGAGCAGAATGAGCGCGTTAAAGTGCCTGCTAATATGGTACGCAAAAATACCTATGCGCTAAAAGTTACCGGTCACTCGATGATTGATGACAATATTCAGGATGGCGATGTCATTATTGTTGAGAAGCGAGAATCTGCGGAGAATGGGCAGTCTGTAGTTGCGCTCATTAACGGTGAACAGGTGACACTGAAGAAGTTTTATATCGAAGCCAATGGTATTCGCTTGCAGCCTGCCAATCCAGAGATGGAAGCCATTCTACTCAAGAACGAAGAAGTGCAGGTTCTGGGTGTGGTCACCGGCGTCATCCGAAATTTAGAAGACTGATAACACCAGCATTTAGCTCGATTAAACTGATTTCACTCTGAAAATACCCGCATCCACCGATGCAACGGCGACACGCTGGCCTGCTGACAAACTATCAACACCCACTGTTGCAGCCAGTTCAATTTTCCAGTCTACGCCTGAATATCGGTGTTGACCTGGGCTCGTAGAGCTGATGTCCTCTTGCAGGACAAACTCATAACCGATTAAATCACTGCTTTGACTCTGTGTTGGCGCATTATTATCCTGTAGCTTGCTCATTGGTTTCCATAACAAAACGCTAACGATGCCAGTTGTAATACCGCAACCGGCAACACCCGCGATCCAGGTTTCAGGCAGGATACCGGCACTCATCAGCAAACCGGTCGCCAATGCACCAATACCCGCGAACAGGAAGATGATGGTACTAAAACCAAATATCAGCGCTTCAGAGGCCAATAACAAAAAACCTAAAGCAATCCAGAAACCGGATTGATGCGCTTGAATATATTCGATCATGAAGCACTACCCTTATTCAGTGAATTAATAATGGTCATCGCCTCAGCCACGACATTGGCGGCTCCGGTTTTTTCATCACTAAGTAATACCACTGAAGATTCTCTAGCGATGGCGGCTTTGGCCTCAATCGCCTGAGCAGCCAGATCCAGCTGAATCGCCTTCTGGCCTTTTTCCTCAATCGCAATATTACCGACCACTTCCAGTGCTTTGGCTCTGGCATCGGCGACGGCAATAATCGCCTGCGCCTCACCCTCTGCACGTAAGATCTGCTGTTCCTTGTCTGCCTCAGCTGCTAGCACGATGGATCGTTTTTGACCCTCAGCCACGTTAATCGCCGACTGTCGCTCACCCTCTGATTCCAGAATCGACGCACGTTTCTCGCGTTCGGCTTTCATCTGTCGTTCCATGGCTTCCAGCACAGTACGGGGCGGCTCGATATCTTTAATTTCATAACGCAGTACCTGCACACCCCAGGGACCCGCTGCTTCATTAATCGAGGCGACAATATTAATGTTCAAAACCTCACGTTCTTCAAAAGTTTTATCAAGCTCGATCTTACCAATCTCACTACGCATGGTGGTTTGTGCCAGCTGGGTCACCGCATAGGAATAATTATCCACGCCATATGAGGCTTTGTAGGGATCCAGCACCTTGAGATAGAGCACACCATCAACTATCAGAGAAATATTATCGCGGGTAATCGCAGCCTGACTAGGCACATCAAAGGCCTGCTCTTTCAATGATCGGTCATAAGCTATTTTGTCGAAGAAGGGCAGTAGAAAGTTTAGCCCTGCAATCATGGTCTTGTTGTATTTACCAAAACGCTCAACCACATAAGCACTATTTTGTGGCACGAACTTGATCGAGGTTTTGGCTAATACAATCGCCAAAATCGCAAAACCAACCCAGAAATTAAAAATTAAACTCAATAGTTCCAGTTGCATACCTTCTCTCCGTCATTTTGATGCTAAATAATCGTTTATTGTTATGGACTTGTACCATAAGAATACTAAATCTGAACCTAGGATAACGGAATGACTCTGCTTTGTCATTGATGATTCATCGTGCCAGATTAAGGCTCTGGCGGCTTGCATCTTTCAGCCATCACCCCATAATACGTCTGCCCGTATCATCATAATTGCCTCATGAGCCAACAAGCCCTACAGCCCTATTTTCAACAATTAGATTTATGCATGTTAAAAGACCGTCAGGGCTTCTTTCGGCAATTACGTAAACTAC
>JBEQLM010000285.1:0-2533 GCA_040325975.1 Gammaproteobacteria bacterium
TCTCGATAGCTTACGGTTTTTTTAGAACGATGGATTGTCGACTCTGTGCTTGCATCTATCAAATATACGCTAAGCAATGTCAGAGCAAGTAGCAGTAATAAGGCTGCTGCCATAATGAAGAGCCCGGTATTTTTATTTTCTGCCTTGCTTTCGCTAGAGGCAATGCTGTCGTAGGTACGAGTTTGCGATGGCATGGATGAGCTGTATGCCTGCGACGATGTTTTGGCTACATTTCTGTCGCCTGTGTACGCACTATTCGTAGCTCTGCTATCAAATGCCGTTGACTGTTTTTTTCTAGCTTCGTGCTCACTTTCAAACACATTGGATAGACGTCCTGATGGGTTAGCATTTCTGGTTGATGCCTCACCTGTTTTGCTTATGCTCGTCGCATCATCTGTGTAAGCGCTGGTTTGTAAAGGCGCTGATGAACTAAAAGCCTTTGTTTCTGTTTTGGCTACATTGCTATCTTTGCCTACACTATCAGTTGTTGTGCTTTCAACAGATACTGGATTGCTTGTTCTAACTTCGAGATTATTATCTGACTTGTAGGTATCGCTGCCAGCATCCATTGCTTCTGATTGCTGTGTGCTTGCTGCTTCTTGCGCAGAGACATTATCGCTCGTCTCGTTCTTATTACTAAAATCATTGCTACTTATATCAGTTGCATCATCTTCATCAATGGTTTTCTCGTTGTTTGCACCAGGACCTGCAATCCAGTTCAAATCCGAACTGTCGCATTTATGTAGTCGCGGAAAGCTGGTTTGCAGGATTATCTTTTCATCAGATGTCAAAAAATTAGAATACGCCTTACGCTCATTCGCGGCGTAATCAGCCTTACTTTCATAAGCCGCAAGCTGAATAATATCAATAGCCTGATCTACCCAGAAACCTTTAAGCTCATTATCCACTGTCGCCAGGATAATATGGCTTTCATTTTCCTTGAGAGTGAATGGCAAACCAAACTTGTTGTGCATACTGAGTACGGTAGCGGTTCTTCCCTGATGATCAAAACAACCCGCGACTACATTTTCGCTCAGCGGCACATGAATTATTTTTGGTGGCGATATGATGGCCTCTACCTGAAACACAGGCGCACAAAAGCGAAGTGGGCCCACCTTGAATTCCAGGAGGTCTTCTTCATTGATTGCGGTCTGTTGTTTGTTGGTTTTTTCCATCGTTTACCACTTTGCATGCTTCTCTTATCTTTAGCAAGATATTGCCATGAGCTATAACGCTATCATTAAAAATATCGACTGATTTTTTTCACCCGATTTTTATAGAATTTTGTTTTAGTGACAGGGTTATGATTAACCGGTGCTGGTAAAGTCGCCGCCAGTTGAATAGCTTGTTTTGTCGATAGCTCTGAGGCGGGTACCCCCCAATAATGTCTGGCTGCGGCTTCGACTCCGTAGATGCCGCGACCAAATTCTGCGACATTTAAATATAATTCAAGAATTCTCTTTTTTGTTAGATTTCTTTCCATACCGATAGTAAGCACTAGCTCATGCCACTTACGTAGTGGGTTTTTAGAGCTACTGAGAAAAATATTTTTTACCGTTTGTTGTGAGATGGTGCTGCCACCATAAACAAATCGCTGCTCTGAAAGGTTATATTCCATAGCCGCTTGCAAGGCTTCTAGATCAATACCTGAATGCGAATAAAAGCCTGCATCTTCTGCGACAACCAGTGCACGAACCATGTTGTTGGAGATTTTTTTGATCGGCGCCTGTTTCCATTGCAAGTCCGGCCAGTCACGATGCCGGTATTGCTCAGTAATATAATGCCGTATGAAATTAGACTGCTGGATGGGGCCTTCCTGATAAAGCTGCCAATTTGGCCATATACCAATCAGATAGCCGGTATCCATAATAAAAACCAGTAGCAACAACTTAAAACACATACGCAAAAAGCGTATAAATTTTCTTGTTCTTATAAAATATCTAATCTCTGACTTTAACGATCTGAACCACATAATATTTTTATAATTGCTTTTGTTACGTTCGTTATAAACCAGAATTGAATATAATGCTCAAGACAGCTCTGATTAATTATTACAAAGTACTATATTTATGCGCTGATAAGTGGAGATCTATAAAATCGCCTGAGAGGATATAGGCAGGGAGGGGCTAAAACTATTTATTCACAATCGGCAGGATCCGGCTCTTCGCCATAATCAATGGTAAGTTCCTCGCCTTGCCTAATATCTTTAATGGCGTACAAATCAAAACCGTTAAACTCAGCATGGGGTTTTTTGTGGTGATTGAGATAACGCAAAACATTCTGGCCATTGCGACCGATCCATGTGCCATCTTCCTCTTCAATCCATAAAACATGGCTGCCATTTTCTAATACATTACTACCTTCTTCGACGCCCTCAGGGCCATTATAGGTACCCATGTAATCGCCTTTTTTTATTGCGACCCGAGCATACAGGCCTTTGCCATGTATGCCCGAGTCATCAACATAATACAGAGCTTCTAGCTCATTATCTTCTAACATGAATCCTTCCAGAGAATGGATTAGTGACCACAAC
>JBEQLM010000286.1:0-2531 GCA_040325975.1 Gammaproteobacteria bacterium
TGATAGATGCACTCTATGACAAACAGGTCAAAATCATACTCAGCGCCGAAGCCGAACCAGAAAATTTCTACACTGGAGACATGTTAGAATTTGCCTTCCAGAGAACACTCAGCCGCCTGATCGAAATGCAATCAGAAAGATACCTGTCCAGACCACATGCCAGCCACAATGATGAACAAGCATAACGAAAAACTACATGACATCATCGAACAACTCTGCGCAACGGGTTGCGAACGGGTCAATGAAGTTATTGAGATACTGGAATGTCAGGGAAGCATTGAAGAAACAATCCAATTAAGTGCGCAGGAATGCGATACCGTATTGCTGGAATTAAAGGCGATTATGGCTGTGTATGAGCAATAATTTAATCATAAGCCTGTACACTGACCTCGCAAACAATCCAGACAAGGAATTTGGCTGGGATAAGGGTGTACAAAATGCACTCAATCACGGTTACAAAGAAGAATGGATAAAACAGATCCCTGAAAAGATATGGAAATACTGTGCTGCGGTGGGCAATCCATTTTCTGTGGCAAACATGAAGCAAGGTGATTCTGTTTTAGATATTGGCTGCGGTGCAGGTGTTGATCTCTGTGTCGCTTCTTTATTGGTGGGAGAAAACGGAAAGGTATTTGGTATCGACATAACACCCGCAATGGTTGAAACCGCTAGAAGTAATGCAGCGCTAGCTGAGATGAGTAATATAAGCGTTAGCAAAGGTTCACTTGATACCCTGCCCTTCGATGATGAGTGTTTTAATATCGTTATTTCGAATGGCGCGATTAATCTTTCATCGTCAAAACAGACCGTTTTTTCCGAGGTATTACGTGTATTAAAGCATGGCGGTGGCTTCTACTTCTCGGATATGATACGCGATGATAACAACATGGAGCCAGTCAGTTGCGACACTGAATCCTGGGCTGATTGCGTGGCAGGTACGTTGAAGTCTGATGAATTAATCCAGTTAATGGAAGAAGCGGGATTTGTTAATGTACAATTATCATCGACCAATCACTACAAGACATCCGCATCAACCGTTGGCGCTACATTTATAGCGATGAAGGTCTCCAAAAAAGAAGTGGAACAATAATTACAGATGATCTGGCCGAAGAGGCAATTTGTATAATTATCTATCGGGCTGATTAGCCATCATTAAAAGGTACTCACCATGATTAAATTTTTACTAAATCAAACAACTACTGGTTTAATGCTTTGCCTAATACTCCTGCCTGCCCATGCTAGTGATGTAGTTACTGATAAAAGCATCGGTATGGAGCTGGCACGTGATATAGCTGATGAGACAATCACCGCCTGTCGCAATCACGGTTATCATATTAGCGCTGTCGTGGTCGATCGTTTTGGATTAGTACGAGCTGCCTTGCGCGATGATAACGCATCACGCTTCACACTCGATATTGCTGAGCGTAAAGCCAATATGACGGTGATGGCCTGGATGGATAGTGGTGATTTTAAAAATGCACGTGAAGACATTCGACAGGAGTTAAATCACATTCCAGGGCTTATTGTAATGGAAGGTGGTCTTAAAATTGTTTCCGGTGGTTTCAATATCGGTGCGATCGGCGTCAGCGGTGCTCCGGGAGGTGATAAAGATGCGGCCTGTGCACGTACTGCGCTTAAAAAGTTAGCTGAGCGTATTGCCTTTGCTTTTGATGAATAAATCTCAGTACCACAGAAAAAGTCAGGAATAAAAATACAATGCTTGAATATATTCTATTTCACGAAAAACCATTTCAGTTATTTATCGACTGGTTACAGGCAAAAGGCATCTCACCTGATACTGAAATCGAAGATGATAATTATCTAATAAAAATCCCTGAAGATCTGGATGATGATTTACTTGATGAAGTCGATGAAAAGTATGATGTGCTAATGGACATGAATCAGCAAATCGTTAATGATGAGGAAAAAGAAAATAACCAGGGCTATCACATGGCTGGCGTTGTTGTGACCTTGAACGATGGTACGATTTCTTACGCTGACGTTGACCCAGAATTGTTAGGTCGAGTTATTAGTGCGATATCGCCTGAAGAATTTGGTGAAATTGTTGCTGCAATTGCCGATGCTGTAGAAAACCCTCAACCAAAAGCATGTTGCCAAAGACAATAAGAGCGCAGAAAGATATTGTTTTAACATTAAAATACCAGCGCACCAGGTGGTAACAAGGGTGTTACCTGTATGAGCTATATGTATGAATAATATATTTGATGCTATCCCAGAAAATCTTGAAATAGAAGTGTTTGAGCAATTGACTGGAAGTGAAGATGTAAAAATAGAACGCATTATCTCAAAAGGCCATACCTCCCCTGATTCAGGCTGGCATGATCAGAATAAAAATGAATGGGTGATTGTTTTGCGGGGCTCGGCAATATTGTCTTTTGAAAATGAACCATCGATTAAATTAAAAGTAGGTGACTTCGTCAATATCGCTGCGCACAAAAAACACAAAGTAGAATGGACTGAACCTGATACAGAAACCATTTGGCTAGCAGTTCATTATTAATACATAAACC
>JBEQLM010000287.1:0-2531 GCA_040325975.1 Gammaproteobacteria bacterium
AGGCCTATATTCATGCTGATCTGATATTTGGCTTACCCGGCGACACCCTGGAAAACTTTGCCAAAAGTTTTGACCAACTGGTGATGCTCAAGCCTCATGAAATTCAGCTCGGCATACTCAAACGTTTACGCGGCGCACCGATTAATCGGCATACTGAAATTTACCAACTACGCTATAACCCAAAAGCGCCTTACAACATACTCAGCACATCTGCTATTGATTTCTATACTATGCAGACGGTAAATCGTTTTGCCCGCTACTGGGACATGATCGGCAACTCGGGACGTTTCAAAAACACTTTACCGCTTATTCTCGGCCAATCGGCTTTCGACAATTTCTTTCAACTCAGCGACTCGCTCTATCAACGTGAAGGCAGTACCTGGAAGATTTCACAAAAGCGATTATTCACTCTGCTCTACAGCATACTAACGACTGAAATGGATATCCCCGCCCAAAAAATCTTCGATAGTTTGAGAATGGATTACGAGAACTCAGGAGAAAAAGGAAACTTCGATAGCCTTATACAACAACAGAAAAAAGAAACAAAAACAGGCATCGCGAATAAGCGGCAAGCCAATCAAATCTAATTTAGTCATACACTGGCCGCGCTTTTGCTAATATACTTCATCTTTGATAAATTTTACTTGCCAGCCACTTCTAATCAGGAATAACTGCAACAATATGCCACTTATTACCGTTAAGAATCTTGTTCGCTATTACGACAACCATTGTGCTGTCGACGATATCAGCTTTACGCTGAATACAGGTGATATTCTCGGCTTTCTCGGCCCTAATGGAGCGGGTAAGACCACCACCATGCAAATGTTGAGCGGCAATCTTGCCCCCAATGAAGGTGAAATCCATATCAATGGTTTTGATTTACTGGATGATCCAAAACGAGCCAAAGCCGAAATAGGCTATCTACCAGAACAACCACCACTCTATAAAGAGATGACTGTGGATGAATACCTGACTTATTGCGCCAGACTGCATCGCATAGAAAAAAACCGAATTTCCATTGCTATGAAGCTGGCAAAAAAACGTTGTGGCTTGATGGAGTCTGGTCATCGGCTCATTGGTAATCTGTCCAAAGGCTATCAGCAGCGCGTCGGTATAGCACAGGCAATTATTCATTCACCCAAAATCATCATTCTTGATGAACCGACCGTAGGCCTCGACCCCAACCAGATTCGTGAGATTCGTGATTTAATCATTGAGCTGGGTAAAGAACACGGCATTATTTTATGCACCCATATTTTGCCCGAGGTAGAGGCGGTGTGTAATCGTATACAAATTATCAATCAAGGCAAACTTGTCTATGAAGCAGATATGGATGTTTTGCTCGGCAAGCGCTTATCTGGTTTATATGAACTCAGCTTATTGCAGCCCCCTACTATTAATGCGCTTTCTGAAATTCCAGAAATTAATAATGTTGAACGCTTAAATGATAATACTTTTCTGCTACAGACAAACGATTTAAGTGCTGAAAATATCGCTAGTATTGTTATCGAAAATAACTGGGGATTGCTAAAAATCCAGCCTCATGAACGTGTGCTTGAACAAATATTTATCGACCTCACGCTCAATGATAAAAAAAACAATGAGGCGAAGCCATGATTTTTGATATCGCGCTACGCGAATTACGCAATATGTTTTTATCGCCGCTGGCCTGGACAGTATTGGCAGTATCACAATTAATTTTAAGCTGGGTATTTTTTACTCAGATCGATGTGTTTTTTTCCATTCAGAAAGAACTTGCCACTATGCCGAATGCACCGGGCGTCACCGATCTAGTTGTCGCGCCAGTACTGGAAATCGCTAGCATAATGTTACTCATGATATCCCCCTTACTGACCATGCGTTTAATCAGTGAAGAACGTCACACCGGAACACTGACACTGTTACTCTCTTCACCAATCAGTATCAGCGAAATTGTTCTCGGAAAATATTTAGGCATTACATTGTTCTACCTTATTCTTGTCGGCATGATTAGCTTGATGCCTCTGTCATTAATGATGGGTACAGAACTTGACCTCGGAAAACTAGCAGCAGGCTTATTGGGATTATTACTTTTATTGTGGGCTTTCGCTGCTGCCGGTTTATATTTATCTTCACTAACCACCAATCCGATAGTCGCCGCCATCAGCACTTTTGGTTTGTTATTGATGTTATGGATGATTGAACGTAACGGCAATGGTTCAGAAAGCATATTTACTTACCCATCACTCACTAGCCATATCACCCCCTTCCTTCGTGGCATGGTGAACAGCGTTGATCTTGCTTACTTCGCATTATTCATTATCACCTTTCTACTGCTCACTATCCGTCAGATGGATGCAGATCGATTACAAGGTTAAGGCCAAATTATAGATATGAAAACCTCAAAACAGATTCGCCGCCTATTACAGATACAGAAACTTATTTTCATCATCCTGCTACTCAGTGTGGTCGGCCTACTTGCCTGGGCCAGTCAAAAATACAGCGTGCAGTTCGACTGGACAGCAGGCCAACGTAATACGATTTCCCAAAGC
>JBEQLM010000288.1:0-2531 GCA_040325975.1 Gammaproteobacteria bacterium
ATACCGTGATCAAGGCGGATGATTTTCAAAATTCCCTGGTCCAGCCAGAAGCCGATGCCTCCTGGACATCAAATTTAAATGTGGTCTGTGCGGTTTTAACCGCCGATTGCCTGCCGGTATTTTTTACTAATAAGAAGGGCGACCGTGTGGCGGTAACGCACGCCGGTTGGCGTGGCGCTGTAAATGGCATTATCACTTCAAGCTTTCTCGCGACGGGAATTGCTGCCGAGGATTGCTTAGTTTGGCTAGGTCCTGCCATCGGCGCTGAGAATTTCGAAGTTGGTGTCGATGTCTATGACGCCTTCACTCGTAAGAACCCCGAAAACGCCTTCGCTTTCAGACAAACCGATGAACAGCATTGGTTATGTGATATCTACCAACTTGCCAGAATTGAATTACAGCAATTAGGCATAGAGCAGATATATGGTGGTGGTTTATGTGCGTATTCTGATGAGGAGAACTTTTATTCTTTTCGTCGCGATGGTGCACGAACAGGGCGTATGGCTAGTTTGATTTGGTTAACTAAGCAGAAATAATCAAAAGTTCCCTGTCATAAAGTGTTGAAGTTTCAGCGCATGACCCTACATAGACCCTATATCAGAATTTAATTGAGGTTTCCCTATGAGAATGGATCGTTTAACCAGTAAATTTCAAAGTGCTCTTGCCGATGCACAATCACTCGCGGTGGGTCGTGATCACGCATTTATTGAACCTGTTCACCTGATGATGGCACTACTTGAGCAAGATGGCAGCACGATCCATCATTTGCTGACAGGTACGGGCGTCAATGTTGATGTGTTGACCAGCAAACTCAATCAAGAGCTGGATAACATGGCGCAGATTGAGGGTCATCAGGGTGATATGCAAATTTCTAATGACATGAATCGTCTGCTGAATTTGACCGATAAACTGGCGCAAAATCGTAAAGACCAGTACATCTCAAGTGAATTATTTATGTTGGCCGTGGTTGACGATAAAAGTCGACTGGGTGATTTGTTACGTACTGCGGGTGCCAACAAGGCAGCGCTGGAAAAAGCGATTGATGAGGTACGCGGTGGTCAGAGTGTGGATGATCCCAATGCAGAAGAACAACGTCAGGCGCTGGAAAAATATACCGTTGATCTGACAGAACGTGCACAGCAGGGCAAGCTTGATCCTGTGATTGGCCGTGATGAAGAAATTCGCCGCACTATTCAGGTATTGCAGCGACGCACTAAAAATAACCCCGTGCTTATTGGTGAGCCTGGTGTTGGTAAAACTGCCATCGTCGAAGGTCTGGCGCAGCGCATCATTAATGGTGAAGTGCCCGATGGTATAAAAAACAAACGTGTGTTATCGCTTGATATGGGTGCCTTGATCGCGGGTGCGAAATTCCGTGGTGAGTTTGAAGAACGTTTGAAGGCAGTATTGAATGATCTGTCAAAACAGGAAGGTCAGGTGATTCTGTTCATCGACGAATTACATACTATGGTTGGTGCAGGCAAAGCCGAAGGTTCGATGGATGCGGGTAATATGCTGAAACCTGCACTGGCGCGTGGTGAATTACATTGTGTTGGTGCCACTACTCTGGATGAATACCGCAAGTACATTGAAAAAGATGCCGCGCTGGAAAGACGTTTCCAGAAAGTATTAGTCGAAGAACCCAGTGTTGAAGATACCGTGGCGATTCTGCGTGGTTTGAAAGAGCGTTATGAAGTACATCATGGTGTTGATATCACCGATCCTGCTATCGTTGCAGCGGCCACTTTGTCACACCGTTATATCAGTGATCGTCAGTTACCGGATAAGGCGATTGATTTGATCGACGAAGCGGCCAGTCGTATTCGTATGGAAATCGATTCCAAACCCGAAGTCATGGATCGACTCGATCGCAGAATTATTCAGTTGAAGATTGAACGTGAAGCCTTGAAAAAAGATACTGATAAAGCCACTCAGCAGCGTTTGAAAAATCTGGAAGAAGAACTCGGTAAACTGGAAAAAGAATACAGTGATCTGGAAGAGCAATGGATGTCAGAAAAACTGGCGGTACAGGGTTCAAAAAATGTGAAGGAAGAGCTGGAACGGGCGCGTCAGGAACTGGAAATCGCTGGCCGAGCTGGTGATTTGAGTCGCATGTCCGAATTACAATATGGCCGAATTCCTGAACTTGAAAAACAACTGGAACAGGTTGCGCAAGCCGAAGAAAAAGCGCCCGCTGAAAACCAGTTGTTACGCACACAGGTAACGGGTGATGAAATCGCGGAGGTCGTTGCTCGCTGGACGGGTATTCCCGTCAGCAAAATGATGGAAGGTGAGCAGGGTAAATTACTGCGTATGGAAGAAGAGCTTGAGAAACAGGTGGTTGGTCAGGACGAAGCGGTTATAGCTGTGTCCAATGCCATCCGCCGTTCACGTGCAGGTTTGTCTGATCCGAGTAAACCCAATGGCTCGTTCATGTTCTTCGGCCCCACCGGTGTCGGTAAAACAGAATTAACCAAAGCACTGGCCAACTTCATGTTTGATACGGAAGAGGCCATGGTGCGTCTGGATAT
>JBEQLM010000289.1:0-2529 GCA_040325975.1 Gammaproteobacteria bacterium
CATCCAGAGTTTCTGCGATACGAATCCCACCGATGAATTGATCCAGCTCAACTGAAGAGTCAACCTTTTCCAGCAAATAACCTGTCGCACTAGTAATACCCGAATTTGAGGTCTGTGTTTCTATTAGAGAAATATTGCTCTTTTCAAGATCAGACAAAGTCGAACACAGGGCATCAATCTGATCAACACAAATGGCTTCCAGAGTATCGCCCAATACGGTTTCAACCGCAGTTTCCCAACCACCATCAACTTTCAGCTTCTCGGCGAAACGCGCCTGACTCGCCAGACCGCGGCGTTCTAACCACTGATTCACCGCCTTATCGGTTTTACCCAAAGCAGACTGCTGCAAAGTTTCCAGTGATGACAAACGTCCCTGCGCATCGTGAATACCACGTCGATGTTCGGCTGACTTCTGCTCGGTCTCAACAATGTTCTCACGCGTTTCACGAATTGATGACAAGGCCGAAGATAGCTGTTCTTCCTGAGCCATTTTCTGCTGCTCAACTTCATCAAGCTTAGTCTGGAACTCAACAATCTGACCTTCAATATCCTCACCGCGCAAAGCCTGCTGCTCAATATCAATGCGTTGCAGGCGTTGATTTAGCTGGCCAACATGGCGATCCAGCTGCTCCATGCGCGAACGTTCGACCTGTGCTTTTTGACTGGACTCAGAATATCGGCGATTAATTTCATCCCAGGAAGACTGCCAGGCCTGCATGTCTTCTTCAGAATTCTTGAAGCGATCAGCAATCGCCTGTTCATCCGCTTTTAGTGTTGCCAGCGCAGGTTGATCTGCACTTAACTGCGAACTCACTTCTTCAATTGTATTGCGATCACTCTGTAATGTCTGTGTCGCTTCGAGCAATGTGGTTTCAACTTGCTCCAGATCGGTCTTCTGGCGCTGCTGCAAATCCTGTTGATGCTTGATGTTCTGCTCAACGCGGGATATGTCACTACCCAAACCATAGAACTCAGCCTGAACCTTATTGAGTGCATCAGTCGATTCTGTATGTAATTGACGATCTTCCTCGATTTTGGATTCTGCGGCTCGCTGCTCGGCGATAATCTGTTCCAGCCTGGTTTCAGTTTCTGTTATGTCCTTATCACGGACATCCAGATTCTTCTTCAAATCACGCCAGTGCAGCGCCAGCATTTCAGCTTTTAATTGACGTTCTTCATCTTTGTAGCCTTTATAACGCTCTGCGGAACGGCTCTGGCGTTGTAAATGCGACAACTGCTTATCAATTTCTTCACGCAGATCATCCAGGCGATCCAGATTATCGCGGGTATGACGAATTCGATTCTCGGTTTCGCGACGTCGCTCTTTATATTTGGAAATACCAGCGGCTTCTTCCAGAAAAACACGCAGTTCTTCGGGCTTGGCTTCGATCAGGCGAGAAATCATGCCCTGCTCGATAATCGCGTAACTACGAGGCCCCAAACCAGTGCCGAGGAATAAATCCGCAATATCACGACGACGACAACGTGTGCCATTTAAGGAATATTTAGATTGACCATCTCTGGAAACAGTACGTTTCACCGAAATCTCATCATACTGCGCAAACTGGCCACCGACTTTGCCATTGGCTTCGCTGTTATCAAACACCAGCTCGACCGAAGCCATGCCCACAGGCTTACGTGAAGATGAACCATTGAAAATGACATCTTCCATGGAACTACCGCGCAAATGTTTGGCGGATGATTCACCCATCACCCAGCGTACTGCATCGATGACATTGGACTTACCACAGCCATTCGGGCCGACGATTCCGGTCAGATTACTGGGGAAATTGATCGTAGTGGGATCAACAAAAGACTTGAAACCGGCGAGTTTAATTTTGCTAAGGCGCATGTGTGATCGGAGATCCTTTCGGCGTAAAAATTAGAATAAATCGGTGCTAAAAACTGGCGCTCAGTATACAGCAGCCACCACAGAAATCGACAGGGAATTTATGGATTTTGACAGGTATAATTGCCCTTTTTTTAAAACACGAAAAACTATTATGTCGACCAAACCTACAAAAGAGCTAGAAGTCTTTGATAATCCACAACCTGAGCGAGATTACACCATCCGCATCAGCGTGCCCGAATTCACCTGCCTGTGTCCAAAAACCGGCCAACCCGACTTTGCCACACTGGAAATCGAGTATGTTGCCGATAAAGCCTGCATCGAACTCAAAGCGCTGAAGATGTACGTCTGGTCCTTCCGTGAAGAAGGCGCTTTCCACGAAGCCGTGACTAATCAAATCCTGGCTGACCTGGTCGCCGCCTGTAATCCACGCTTTATGCGACTGACTGCCGAGTTCAATGTTCGTGGTGGTATTTACACCACCGTGGTTGCCGAGCATCGCGACCCTAACTGGAAAGCACCTGAGCTGGTTCAGTTACCCTAAGCACCATTAAGCGATTAAACGCAGCACATATGCCATCTGAATCTGTCTTTCTAGGGTTAGATATCGGCACTTCAGGTGTACGCGGCTGCGCTATCAATTGCGACGGTGAAGAACTCGCCTCGTATCGAATAACACT
>JBEQLM010000028.1:0-12109 GCA_040325975.1 Gammaproteobacteria bacterium
GGGTGTAAAGGTCAATCCGGCCAGCAGAATATTGATATCGGTGATGGCTCCGGTCGCGGTCCAGACCCCGCCAACAAAGGTTGAGGTTACGCCCCCGGAAGTACCGGTGTTCAACGAACCGGCGCCGGCATCGGAAAGCGTTAAGGTGATCGACGCATCGGTCTCATCGACATCACTGATGACAATGTCGGTCAGGTTCAGCGGCGTATCTTCGATATAGGTCTCGACGGCACTTAAATTAGTGGCGAGGGCATCATCATCCACTGCATTCACCGTAATCGCAACGGTGTCGCTGTCGGTCAGTGGTGTACCGGTGCTGTCAGTCGAGAGTACGGTTAAGGTATCGGCGCCGTTGTAGTTCAGATTACCCTGGTAACTTAAAGAAGCCAGGGTCGCGTTAATGTCGGCTTGTGTTCCGGTGATGGTTAATGTCGCACTGCCGTTCACGCCGGCACCGATAGTTGCCGCACCACTCAAGGTAACGCTGACTGTGCCCTGAGTGACACTCAGTTGGGTACTGGCCAGATTGCCTTCGGCATCGGCAACACTAATGCCGGCTATGCTCAGCGCGGTATCTTCATTGATGCTTTGTGCACCCGGTACGGTATTGATCGGTGCATCGTCGATGGCTGTGACGGTCAAGGTCGCCGTTTCGGTAGCCGTACTATAGGCTGTGGTTCCACCATTGCTGGAAACATCCACCGCAGTATCACCACTGGCACCTGATGAGGTGTCCCATGCACGAAAAGTGATATCACCGGCAGAGCCATTGTAATCAGCTGCAGGCACAAAGCGAATCATGTCATTAGCTTCCAGCAGAGTTGCCAGATTATTGCTGGCAGTCAGGTCGCCGAAGGCAGTCCAGCTGGCTCCACTGTTAGTAGAATATTGCCATGTACCATTGCTGTTATCAGTGCCGATTACGGCAAGACCTTCTGAATCAGCATCAGCATCGGTAATGGCGTTACCACTATTGGCGGTGCTGGTGGCAATGATGGCGGCTACGGTATCGCCGGCAGGATTGGTATCATCCTCGGCAATATTGGTAAGTGTCATGGTGCCCGTATTATCAAGAACCGGAGCAGCTGTATTGGTGGTTGTGTATTTAACCGTGACGTTATCTATCGAAACCCAGTCAGATGCTCTATTGTTACTGCTGTGGTTAAACTGAAAACGGATAGCACTGTTGGCGGTCAGGTAGTCGGTATTGGTGAGATTATAAGTATAAGTTTGGGCCGCAATGTTTGTTCCATTAACCGTTGTACCCGTGGTGGCCGTTAGCGTAACCCAACCTGTTGTATCATCGATACCGCCTCCCGCTATTGTCAGGTCATCCCAAACCATAATGACAATATTATCGCCAGCGATACTAAATGTACTACCAAAGTTGGTAACATCATAACTCAGGCTTACATTGCTGGTCGCCGTGGAGAGATCGACTGCACGGGAATAATCTGAAGTGCTACTCATACCAAAATCACGCGCACTTGTCATAACGCCAGAAGCAATAGTGGTAAC
Organism: Gammaproteobacteria bacterium; assembly: GCA_040325975.1. Taxonomy (GTDB): domain Bacteria; phylum Pseudomonadota; class Gammaproteobacteria; order SZUA-229; family SZUA-229; genus LH-M37. The sequence continues at coordinate 1,519 of JBEQLM010000028.1, forward strand.
ACCGGGTGTGATTGCAGTCCACGCAGTACTCCAGGTTTGGGTGGCGCTAGCATCACTGCCCGTGGTGCCAGCTAAGGTGCTGCCAGATGAAAAGGAATCAATGTAGGTTTCTACTGCCAGTTCATGCAACCAGTTCTGCTGAAATTCACCACTAACAACAATGCCAGTTTCAATAATGCCGGTTTGATATTCCAGATCCCAATCAGCCCCCAAACTTTCATGACCAGTGGAATCGTCACTGGCCGCTACATCTGCTCCGGTCAGGTTGCTCAGGCCCTGTATTAAAGATTTCCCGGCTTCTGTCTCGGCCAGATTACAGCCGTAAAATAGCAGATCACCTTCGGCGCCTAAAGCATTGCCCCAGGTAGAAATCTGTTCGCTATTTTCATCCAGCGTACTGGTAATAAGCGATGTATTGCCCAGGAAGACCTGACCATCGATACCGTGGGAAATGATATGTACTGCATCAAGATTTTGATGATCAGCGAGAATCTGGCTGATTTGTTCGATACCGTCACTGGCATTATCCAGCAACACAACTTGATAGTCTGTTGTTTCATTCGATAGCTGAATATCATCGAGGAAGGCCTGATAGTCAGAAACTGTTTCATCAACAAAAACAATTTCCTGACGGCGTTCAATTTGTGTTTGTATTTGTGTTTCTGTGGCCGTGACAGTACTCGTAGAACTGGACTCCCCTTCTGATGCTAAAAGCACGCCAGGGTCAGTTTGTTCTGCTACCTGTTCCTCGGCAGGTGGCGTCTCCACCTGTGTTTGCTCAGCAGCGGCTGAGGCGGTGTTTGTATTCAGCACACCTTGCCAGTTATCCTGGACATCTTGAGTAAATGCAATACTGGTTTCAATGTCACCGGTTCGGTATTCGAGATCCCAGTCTCCACCTAAAATATTATTACCCGTCAGGTCATCACTGGCAGCAACATCTGTACCCGTCTGTTTCGCCAAAGCATCAACCAGTGACTGACCATTTGCGGTACTTGCAAGGTTACAGCCATAAAGTAATAAATCACCACCCTGAGTAAATGATCCACTCCATTGTTTAATTTCTTCGGTGCGTTGTTTAAGACTTTGCTTATCGAGTTGTGTTTCACCCAGCTCTAATTTGCCGGTGTTACCGTGAGAGACAATATGAACAGCATCTAAATTATTGTATCGGGTGAGTGCTTCTGATATTTGCTCAATACCATCTCGATGTGCATCCAGTACAACAACCTGGATATCTCTGCCCTGTTGTTGAGCGGTGATAATGTCATTATGTAATTGCTGGAAGTTAGGCGCACGTGAATCGATGATAACCAGTTCACTGCCATGGTGTTTTGCCTGGATGACAACAGACGATTGTTCAGCATAATTCTGAACAATTAATGTGTTTGTATCGTTATCTCCAGGAGCAAGTTCTTGTGTCGTAGCAATACTAGACTCTGCTATAACCGCTAAGCCATCTGCTGACAATAATAATCGCTGCTCAAGCTCCTCGAAAATAAGATTCGCTTTATCAGAACTATTCTTCTTTTTCAAAACCTTTTTTCCCATAACAGGTCGACCCAGAAAATACCAGAAACCCATCTCTGGCACGTTAAATTATTTGATCATTTGGTTTTGGTCATTTGGTAGGTCGCGAAGGTACTCTTGTTGCGCAAACCCAATGTAGTGAAACGCTAATATAATGAAACACTTATGAGATAACATATGCTTAATCTATACCATACAAGCGTAGCATAATTTCAGTTATACACGCATTAAGACTAAGGTATTTCATCCCCCTAATTACACCGTTAATCCGGAATTATGCTGTGTGGAGTTTTTCAGTAAAAGCTATGATGATTTAATGGAATGAGAATTATATATAGCTGATCCGGACAAGGATATTCAGGATAAAACCAGTCAGCCGTTAGGTATGATTTGGTATGTTCAGAGTTGCTGATTCAGATCAAATAATCTGCAATAGATTTTAAGACAGGCTAATAAATCTTAATCGTTCCATTTTAGGAATTTGTTATTCTAATAGGCCTTTTTTGACAGCCTCACTACAGGCGCTTCTATGTGATCCAGATATTACTTCATTCAGAGCATCATCAGATTGAGGCAAATAGATGGTATCAGCCCAATACATTTTGATCACTCTCTCCATGGGTTTCATAGAGGCCTGATAGCCTTTTGCAAGTAACGCATTTAAGCGTTCATTTGCGATAGACTTATGGCTGTATAAACCAAGAGAGATACGATAATTACTCTGGTCATTTATAAGCGCTATATCGACTATGTTCGCCGCTTTCATCACCTTCATTTGTGCCTTAGCTTGCTCTAATGAATCAAACACATCACTTCTTATATGGTAGTTTGTTGCTGTTTCCAATTCTGTGCGTAAACTGGATTTTATAATTTTTGTTTCCAGTTCTTTTATGAAATTATTTATTGTGGCCTGTTTTTTATATGGCCCAATCGTTGCGCAGATAGATGCCTCATGTTCATGATTAGATACTTCATGCTCATGGTTAGACGCCTCATGTTCATTGCCAGATTCCTCAGGCTCATTGCTAATTGAGCCAATAGTTAATATACCTGATTCAAGCGATGGTGCTTCACTATCAGGCAATATTGACGCCACCATTGTTTGTACAGCCGTCACTTCTTCATTATCTGCTTTTTCTTCGCGAGCAGTATCAAGCATAAACTGAACTTTACATTTAAGTCCGCCAGGTATTGTATAGTCCTCATTAGCAAGTTCTAGCCGAATTCCAAATGTACCACTTGCTGCATCAATCACCTTGTCAACAATGACTACTTCAGCAATAAGATTTTCATAATTGCCAAATTCTGGTAAAATTTTAGCTTTCATGCCTTTAACAATTTTTCCATAATTTGAAATAGGCGAAACAACTTCAATCTTTAATGGATTAAGTTCTGCCAGTCTAACGATTGGTTTGTTTTCAACAAACTCGCCGGGGTTAAAATAACGTTTTACAACTACCCCATCAAATGGGCTTTTAATATGCCTCATGTCGAGATTGGCTTTTGCATTCTTTAACTCTAATTCTGACAATATTTTTTCACTGTCTGATTTATCTTTATCACTGAGTGTTATAGCTTTTTCCCGATAAAGCTCTATTGCTCGTGTATTTTCAATATTAATCAATTTAAGACGTTCTTCACTGGTTTTAACACTCACCTTTTCGACGTCTGCTTTCAAGGTCGCTATTATTTCGCCTTTTTTCACCTTGTCACTTCTATCAACGGTTAAGGTATTAAGTACACCAGCAACCGGACTACTGAGTTCAACCGTGGCATTAGGTTCTATCATGCAATCAATATTTGGAATATGATCGGCCTGCGCTGTGACACTAATCATTAACGCGCATGCAATAATAAACGGATTAAATTTCATTTGATTAAACATTATTCAGATTCACCGGAAAACGCCAACATGGACTCACGTTTTTCATCTATTTTCATCATGGACTTACGAATTTGACGATGATAATACTCTATGATTCTTTGTGATACCTTGACTAGCGTACTTGCCAACAAGTAAGGGCCTGCAATTTTTCCAGATGTTATTTTCCGCTTATCTCGATAATTTAATAGCAGTAAGGTGATCTTGATGAAATATCTGACCACCGCATCATCTTCAATCGAGCAGATAACTTTACAACTGCCAGGATCACCCTGACGTGCACTTCGGCCAAATAACTGTCGGTCAATTCTTCTGGAGTCATTTTTTTCACAACAGATTACATGCAGGCCGCCCGCAGCTTCTGCTACAGAATCCAGCTTAATATCAGTGCCTCGACCAGCCATATTTGTTGCCACAGTAATGCGCCCAGCCTGGCCTGCGGCGGCAATAATTTCAGCTTCTAGTTTGTAGTTCCTGGCATTTAACACCTGATGCTCACATTGTTTGGTTTTTAGTAATTCACTGATGTATTCAGAGTCTTTAACCGTGCGTGTACCAATTAATACTGGCCGGTTCAGTGCCTGTTGAGTGATTGCTTCATCAATCACTGCCTGCCATTTTTCTTCTTGAGTATAGTAGATACATGTTTTTTCGTGGCGACGTTGGGGAGGCTTATGAGTAGGCACCTGGCAAACGGCCAGACCATACGTGCTCCATAATTCTCCTGCAACTTCATAAGCTGTACCCGTCATACCTGACAATTTCAAATAGCGCGAAAAAAAACGCTGATAACTAATTCTTGCGATAGTTTGATTTTGTACTGTTTGTTCACAGCCTTCCTTCTCTTCAATCATTTGATGCAAGCCTGCTTCCCATGAACGATCTGGCATTGAACGTCCTGTATTTTCATCGATGATTTGTATTTTTCCCTCATCGACATAGTAATTCACATCTATCCTGTAACAATGCAACGCAGACAATGCTTGCTGAACTAATGCCTTACTTCTCCGCTCACCCTGCCATATTGATCGCATATTAGTAGTTAGCTCTTTCAGGTAACTTTCACCATGTTCAGTCAGTGCTACCTGTTTTATTTTTGTATCAATTAAATAATATATACTGTTATCTAACTGCCTGGCCAGCCAGATAGCTTCACGATGTAACTCTTCCTCTTGATTGTTGTCAGCTTTGCACGATAATATCAATGGCGTCCTGGCTTCATCGATAAATATACTATCAGCCTCATCTACTACAGCAAAAGACAGGCCCCGAAGTAATAATTTTTCCTGTACAGGTGCTTCACTATATAAAGATGAAAGCTTAAGATCGAGATCAGTTTTAAATTGTTTTAACAGCATGTGATCACGCAGATAGTCAAAAACAAGCTGTTTGCTTGTGCAATAGGTTATGTCACAGCGATAAGCAAGTTGGCGTTCCTGCTCACTCATACCATCAACAACATAAGCAACGCTTAAACCTAATCTTGTATATATAGGACGCATTAATTCAGCGTCACGCTCTACCAGATAATCATTTACTGTAACAACATGTACTGGCATATTTGCCATAGCAGCACAGCTTGCTGACAAGGTTGCTGTCAGGGTTTTGCCTTCACCAGTCTGCATTTCTGCAACCATACCCTGCATCATTATCCAGCCACCCTGCAACTGACAATCATAATGCGACATGTTTAGCTCGCGTTGTGCCACTTCCTTAATTGTTGCAAAAGCGCGACAAATCAGTTCATCCTTTAAGCCCTTGCTATACAACTGTCGTTTAATATTGATAACCCATTTATCCAGCGCCGCATCACTCATCTTTTCAATAATTTCATGGTTTGCGTGTACGCGATTGAGCATGGTTCTATACTTCCTGCGATGTTGCTTGAAGATATCTCTACTCAATTTTTTAATATGCAAAGCAGCTATTTCAAACAGACTGTATTTTTTCTGTTTTTTTAAAGGGTACTTGCCATAATAAATATTCGGATGTGGTGCCAGTAATGACTTGTTTTGTTTAAATAGCTGACAAATGAATGCAGGACAATAAGCTGACATAGTGCTTATACCTTGCCCAGCTCACTTAGAAATAACTCTTCGAATGCTCGGTACCATTGAAATGAAAGTGATTCATAGCCATGGGAGAACTTTACAAACACGCGTTGGCCAATGTGCGATACCGTTATGTTTTCTGGTAATTCCACTTCAAACTGAAAATATTGGTCTTTAGTTGTTATACCTTCAGTATCAAATGGCGCTGTTTGTATACTTCCACCGCCTTGCTGCGCCAGCGCCTTGCTGGGTAATTTGTAAGTTGCAGCTGGAATCTCCCTTGCTACATTCGTTTGATAAGTATGATTGATGTCATTAACAAAACGAATTTCAACATTCTCAACTTTCTGTCTAACCAGGCCTATTGCATTTTGTGGTACGACGACTCGAATACTAACTTCGTCATAATTGAGAACATAGGCAACAGGATCACCCTGCTTAACAAAGTAGCCTTCAATCTCACTGGTATTTGGCATAATAAATATACCATCCTGTTGACTCTCCATAGCCAGTTCGGCTATCTGTTTTTCAAGGTGCTCTATCCTGCCTTGCATCAGATGTATTTCTTCTTTTATTATATTCGCCTGTACAATATCTTCATTGACAAGTGCAGTATATTTTGCATCTAACTCACTATACTCTGCTTTGAATAATTTAAGTTTTGCTTTAACCAGTGGGTCATTAGTCACAATTAACGGCCTGCCGCTGGCAACATGCTCATCCTGTTTTACCAAAACAGAATCAACAAAACCATCAGCATTTGCCCGAACATGGGATTTTTCTGGCATCCATACTACGCCCTCTGTAACAGTATTGAGTGGCATTGGAATCATAAATATAACTACTGCCGCAGCAACTACGATACCCACTGTAATTGATATTGCTCGTTCACGCCTTTGCATTAACACGGGACTAGCAAATAAATAACTCACCCATTTTGATACGGGCATGACGACTTGCATAAATATTGCCCAGATAGCGAGACTTATACCAACAAAGAAATACTGATTTGCAACAAATAAAACTATGGCTACCATTATGAATAATCGGTATATAAATGCTGCAGCCGCATAGACAAGAAACCAGATAGACTCGCCATGAGCCATTACTGGTGATTCAATACCCTGTACACCAAAAATATATTTTTGTATTAAATACCCATAGTACTTGTTGGAGCGCGGCCCAAGTCCAGGAATCTCTATTGCATCTGATAAAACAAAATAGCCATCAAATTTCAATAATGGATTACCATTGAATATTAATGTTGATGCACCGCCTATCAACATGACATTAAATAAAATATCGCTTAGTACGCCCTGCTGAACGTTTAACCAGACTAATAATGCTATTGCTGCCAGCAGTAATTCAACGACAATGCCCGATGCACCAACAAACATGCGTTTATATTTTGAGCGAAATGATGATGCTGCAGAGGCGTCGACATAGGGGACGGGCATGAACACCAGAAACATGATGCCAAGCTCATGAACTTCACCTCCCCATCGTTTAACTGCAAAACCATGGCCAAGCTCATGTATTGTTTTAATTACAGGATAAACCAGCCACATTAAAAACAGGTTGTAAGGTGACATAGCATTTTCTATTGCGTGGTTACTTAACAGCTGCCAATTTTGTACCATTTGTAAAGCCGCAATCAAAATAATGCATAATGCGATAATGCCAGCAGTTCGAGTAAATAATAACGATACATATGGCAGGTACTTGCTAAGAAATTTATCAGGATCAAGTAATGAAAAACGTAATGCTAATGGGTTTCCAAATCTAGTTTTAAATAATTGCTTACGTTCCTTTTGCCTTCTATTAATGAGTTGCTGTATATCAACAGTTTGATCGGTATGTAAAAAATTAGCAAAGTGTAAGGCGCCAAGTAGACGAATCACTTCATCCTGCGTTGGCGCATCATCGCCTAACTCTTCATTCAGCCGTTCCCAAATTTCATTAATAGTGCGCCGGCCATCAATAAGACGAATAAAGTTATATGATGCCTGATTAAAGCGATGATGCTTGCCCGTTATTTCATCGCGCAATATATACCAGAGCACTTTACGATAGCGATGCTGATGAACGCGAACATGATTGGGCAGTTCCGGTTTAACATTAGCAATACGATACCAATGCGAGCTGAGTAATTGCTCTGACATAATCTACCACCAGGACCATAACTTGAGTTTTATCCAGTCAACCATCTTATGCGTCCATATCCATAGCAACTGACGCTCACCTATTTCAATCTTTCCTATACCTTGCATTCCTGGTCGCAAGAATTCAGGCGTAGATAATAACTTTGCTTCAACTTGAAAATAATTAATACCATTTTCCGCCGTTGATACCGGTGTGATTTTTATGATTTCCATTGCAAAGGTGTCTTCGGCTGCAGCTGATAAAGTTAATTCCCCCTGCATGCCTAATGCGATAGCGGAGACTTCTGATTCATCAACTTGCAAAACAACACGGTAATCATCTAATGGTGATACTTTGTATAACACCTGTCCACGCTCAACAGGAGAGCCTAATGCTCGCGTATAGTCACCACTAACAATCACAGCGGATATAGGTGTAGTAATAACAGTGCGATTTAATTTGAGTTCCAGTATTTCCAGTTGTGCATCTGCCTGTGATAACTGTGCACGTAAAATACCAATCTGCGTTAGATTGTGTTCTGCAAGCGCTTCACGATACTCTTTTGAAACTTGTTTGTGCTTGCCTGTCCATTTTAATTTTTCCAGTTGTAAGTCACGATCATCTAATGTAGCCAGAGTCTCGCCAGCCTCGACTAAATCACCGGGCCTTGCTGATGCATCCTTTATGTAACCACCTTCTGGTGATGTAATAACCCTTTCTACCGCTCCTTCCAGTATTGCATTTGCTGATACTTTGTATTCCCATGACAAAAAAAATGCCAACACAAAAACACAGACAGTAAGAGCAAAAATAAATTTTGTACCCTGATATTCTGAGCCAAAAAAATTCGAGAAAAAACTATGCGTTGATTCTTTAATCTTTTCAGTAATTGGTCTGTCGTTTAAGCGACGGTAATATAAAATTGGTGCAAATAACCCTGCCAGCTGTTCACATAATTCATTTGTTTTTCCATCAAATCCACCTGTTTCTTCTTGACGTTCAAACATGACAGCACCTATCACCTCTTCGCTCACTACAAGAGGTACGGTACAAATATAAGCGCCTGAATATTGCCTGACTAAGGCATCATGTTCCTGCGCATTGTAATAACTATCTGATTCAGGTGGAAAGACTATAGTCTCTCGCTGGTCAATTGATTCCTGCATTGCAGCTTCAATGCATTTGACAATGTTCTGACGTGTTTCAAGATGTGTGCTGTTAGAAATCGTGTGCAAACGTATATCATGATTATCAACAAAACCAATACTCACGCGCTCACACTTAAGTATGCCGGTAAGCTCTGAGGCTACTGCCATTGCGGCTTCTGTAGACTGTGATTGAGACAATGCAGCTGCTGTAATCTTTAGTGCAAACTCCGCATCTCCGGGGTCCATCCCAGATTTCATTTGTGGCAAACAACTTAACCAGACAACTGCTGATTCAACTTTTCCTAGATAATCAGGTAATTGCGACTGGTGATCATGCTTAAACTCAAAACATACTGCACCAATAATTTGTTTATTTATAATTAATGGTGCAGTAACTAGATAGTTTTTACTTTTAATATCAGAAACGGTTGCAGACTTATCATTAACTACTGAAGATTTTTTTTCATTTAATTGCTTAGCTGATATAGCAGTGACTACTGATTTGCGACGCATAACAACAGCCTGTACGTTGTCGTGCACATATTTTGATTGACTAAATTCCTCGGAGGTACTTTCTTTAAGCGAAAAAGATTCACTAGCCTGGTCACTTATAAATAAGCAGGCATTAGAAACACCATCTAGTTGTTGACATGCAAATGAAAACCAGATCTTAATAAAATTACTTTTCATCTCGACCTAATTCCTAAAAATATAACACCACTTAGATATACCCGTAACTAAAATGTGAGTATTTTAGTATAGGCGTATCTCTGTAAATTGCGTATATTAAACGTGAATATAAGTCAGGAAATGCCTCCCATAGGCACGTAAATAAGAGAAGAGGTACTGCAACCCATATTATCGTGGAGGTTCAAGCCCTCTCCTTGGCACCACATTAAACCCATATTTAGATTAACACTGCACTCATCCAAATAGATGGGGCAGGTAATTCCCGTTAATCCTTAACAGATATGATTTTTAGTCGCATTTCAGGTATAATTCGCCATCGATTTCTGGTGCGCTTTGGTCTGCACCTCTTTTCACCGAGCTAATCCTTCCAGATTCACCTCGAAAAACAAGCAAGTTTCCGCCTAGACCATCCCAAATCACATGAATTGGGTGGGCCGATCCAAAGAGAAAATCATAATATGTCATTTGAATCCCTCGGCCTTAGAGCCGAATTACTCCGTGCTGTATCCGAAAAAGGCTATACCACTCCGTCTCCTATACAACTACAGGCTATTCCCCTCATCCTCGAAGGACGAGACATTATGGGTGGCGCGCAAACTGGCACAGGCAAAACTGCCGGTTTCACCCTGCCATTATTACAACGTCTAATGGAATCAGCTAAACCAGACAACAATCGCCGGGCTATCCGCGCGCTGGTACTTACACCCACTCGTGAGCTGGCTGCACAGGTTGAAGAAAGTGTTGAACTTTACGGTAAACACCTGCCTTTAAGATCCACCGTGATTTTTGGTGGTGTAAAAATTAACCCACAAATTCAGAAGCTACGTAATGGCGTAGATATTCTGGTCGCTACACCCGGTCGATTACTGGATCACGTTAGCCAGAGAACCGTTGACCTTTCCAAAGTAGAAATTTTGGTGCTCGACGAAGCTGACCGTATGCTCGACATGGGTTTTATCCGCGACATCAAAAAAGTACTTGCACTACTGTCTAAAGATAAACAAACATTATTATTCTCAGCCACTTTCTCAGAAGAGATTAAAAAGTTATCGAACGGCCTACTCAAATCACCTGCGCTGGTTGAAGTAGCGCAACGCAATACGGCTGCAGAAAGCGTTACTCAGGTGGTTCATCCAGTTGATAAAAGC
>JBEQLM010000290.1:0-2519 GCA_040325975.1 Gammaproteobacteria bacterium
GTCGGTTTATTTCGGCGCTTGATGTCCATTTTTTATGATCTCTTTTTGCTGACAGCTATCCTTTTTCTGGCAACTGCATTAGTTAACGCAACCAATCAAGGCGAAGCTATTGATCAGAGCAAGCTTTACACTTTTTTTTTACAATTATTCCTTGGTGCACTTAGTATTTTATATTTTGGCTGGTTCTGGACACACGGAGGACAAACACTAGGTATGAAAACCTGGAAAATAAAATTGATTGCGAATGATTCTCAAGCTATTCATTGGCGACAAGTAATAATCAGGGAGATTACAGCTGTTATTTCATGGTTATTTCTTGGTCTGGGTTTTGCCTGGTCTATCTTCGATAAACAAAAACGAAGCTGGCACGATATCACTTCCAACACCAGACTTATTGATTTGAGAGAAGCTGATACATAATTGGAATCGACTATAAATTAATAGAAGAGCCCTTAACGTATGCGCCGAATCATAAAAACAGTAATGACCGTGACAAAAATCAACGGAATCGAAGCACTGAATACCGGCATCAAGCCATAAACCACGCCCAGATGATTAATCGCTCGGTTAAATATAAAGAATAAAATACCAAGTAACAGTCCCACAATCACACGCTGTCCAGTACCGCCTGATCTTGGCGAGGCACTAAACACCATGGGTATAGCAATCAACAACATGACCAGACATGCCAATGGTGTAAATAATTTCATCCAGAAAGCTAATTGATAGACAGCCGCATCCAGTTCGTTTTCTTCCAGATAATCACTGTACTGCATCAAAGAAAATACAGACATATCCTCGGGCTCCAGCCTCAGCACATCAAGCAAGTCTGTTTTTATTAAACTTGACCACTCTTCACTATCATTTTGGTAAGTATTAACCCCTGTTTCTGAAATATCACTATGTCTGACATTTTTCAGCAACCAATGTCCGTCTTCAAATGACGCACTCCGAGCACTGCTAGATTGCTTAAGTTTTCTATTTTCATCCAGTTCGTAAATCCTGAGATACTGCAACTGCATATTAGGCATTACAGTCTTCACATTAACGTAGCGATTGCCATCTCGCGCCCATAAACCATGCACCCCGCCCACTAACACATGCTCATCCATAGCAGCTGCGCGCAGGGTTCTAGCCATATTGGTTGCATGAGGCGCAATAAATTCCCCCATCAGACCAACCAATACCGCTAACACCAAACCCGTCTGCAATACTGAACGGACAATTCTGTACACTGTGATGCCCGAAGAGCGCATTACCACCAACTCAGAATTGCTTGCCATCGCTCCCATAGAAATAAGCCCACCCAATAAAATGATTGAGGGTGCTAATTCGTATAATTTTTTGGGTAAGCCCAGCAGCACAAAAGCAATCGCTTCTATCAGACCAAAATCTTTGGTACCGATGTGCTCCAACTGCCTGACAAAATCGATAAAAATAAAGAGCGCGACAAATACAAACAAAGCACCTGCCGTACCTCTGATGATAGAACTCGCAATATAACGATCAATAATCACTTATTCATCGCTCCGTTATGCGCTTTATTCGTTATTTTTTTACTTCGAAACACATGCCCACCCTGCTTCAGCAAAACAAATAATAAAATCAACGCCAGGATATGTATCCACCAGGTTCCAATCCAGGCGGGGACGCGTCCTTTGATAATCCAGTTGTAACTCATACTCAATAAGTTTGAATAAACCAGATACAACAATATCGCCCAACCTAGATTGGCATAACGGCCACTACGCGGTGTCGTCTGGCTCAGCGGTAAAGCCAACAGAGCAATAATCAGCGTGGCAATAGGCACGGTTAAACGCCACTGTAATTCGGCCTGGTGTCGAAGCACATTTGACCGCCATAACTGCGCACTGGGCAAAGCCTTAACCGATAAAGTGGCACTCACATCTTTGGAGCCAGGAATATAAAGACCATACTCCTGATATTCAGTAATTTTGTACTGCCCACTACCCGGTTCACCTTCATAATGAGTACCCGACTCCATCACCATGTAATCTCGTCCATTTTTATCGTGATAATTCTGTGCACGCCTGGCAATATCCACCTGGGTAACACCATCTCGGACTTGTTGATAAAACACATGATCCATGACCTTCCTGTCTTCACTTTGAGATTCCAGAAAAAAGATGGCATTACCTTCTCGGGACTGGTTAAAACGCCCTGCAAACAAAGTACTGAGTTCGGTTCGGTTTTTAATATCCGCCATCATGCCATCACGATGTGCAACCACAGAAGGAATGGCAACCAAAGTCAGGTAAAACATGAGTAACGTTATCGGTAGCGCCACCAACAACAAAGGTCGATACCATTGCACAGGGCCCAGTCCAGCCGACATCACTGCTGTCATTTCACTATCTTTATATAAACGACCAAAGGCCAACAAAATACCCAGAAGTAAACTCAAAGGCACCAACATGACTGTGAATTCGTAAAAATTACTTAATAACAGCGATAAGAACATATCAACAGGTATACGCCCGTCAACCAGCCATGCCAAC
>JBEQLM010000291.1:0-2505 GCA_040325975.1 Gammaproteobacteria bacterium
ACTCTCAAAGTGCATGCCTTCTCTTATTTCCCATTTTTCTGCGAGACCGTAGTCTCGAATCAGCTGATCAACGGTTGCCTGACCAAAGTCACGCATGACTTCACCTAAAATCATGCGTGTCGCATTACGGTTATAACCACTGCCAAAATTGACGTGCATGGCAATTAACTCTTGTGCTTTTTCTAAGGTCATGACAATTCGATGCTCTGCTTGTCTACTTTATATTTTGAAAGGACCGCACTTCTTCTCAACCATTACTTTCTTCAAAGTAACGTATTTAGGTAGGCCATTTTTGTTGTATGCAGGATAGTCTTCACCCTGAATCAAAGGCTCAAGATATTCACGACATTTTTTAGTGATACCGAAACCGTCTTTAGAGATAAAGCTCTTAGGCATCATCTTCTCAACGTTAGCGACTTTTTTCAGTGGTGCCATTTCAATTTTCCATTTGTAAGGCTTGTTGCTGATACGTTTGATTGCAGGCATGACAGAGTTATGACCTTTAACGGCATATTCAACAGCCGCTTTACCAGTAGCATAAGCCTGTTCAACGTCTGATTTTGAAGCGATGTGACGAGCTGCACGTTGCAGGTAGTCAGCAACAGCCCAGTGGTATTTGTGGCCCAGTTTTTCCTGGATCATGCCAGCAACAACAGGAGCAGCACCACCTAATTGACTGTGACCGAACGCATCTTTCAAACCAGTTTCAGCAAGGAACTTGCCGTTTGGCCATGCAACACCTTCAGAAACAACTACGGTGCAGTAACCGAACTGTTTAACTTTATCGTCAACATTTTTCAGGAAAGCTTTCTGATCAAATTTAACTTCAGGGAATAAAACAACAACAGGAATTTCATGCTCATCAGTTGAAGCCATTGCGCCAGCAGCAGCAATCCAGCCAGCATGACGACCCATTACTTCAAGTACGAATACTTTAGTTGAGGTTTTGCACATAGAAGCTACGTCGAAACTGGCTTCCATAGTTGAAAGTGCGATGTATTTAGCTACTGAACCAAAACCCGGGCAGTTATCAGTAATCGGTAGATCGTTATCAACTGTTTTTGGAACGTGAACTGCAGTGATCGGGTAACCCATTTTTTTACCGATCTGAGAAATTTTCAAACAAGTGTCAGCAGAATCACCGCCGCCATTGTAGAAGAAGTAACCGATGTTGTGGGCTTTGAATACTTCGATCAAACGCTCATATTCAGCTTTGTTATCTTCCAGGCTTTTTAGTTTGAAACGGCAAGAACCGAAAGCGCCAGATGGTGTGCTGCGCAGACCGGCGATAGTGCTTTTTGTTTCTTTACTGGTATCGATTAGTTCTTCGGTCAAAGCACCGATGATGCCGCTGTTGCCAGCGTAGACTTTACCTATTTTATCTTTGTGTTTGCGTGCAGTTTCAATAACACCACAGGCTGATGCATTGATCACAGCGGTTACACCACCGGACTGTGCATAAAACGCGTTCATTTTCTTGCTCATAGGTTTTCCTCGTTGAGTAGTTTTATATGTTTTTAATTTGAATTAGGATGTTTGTTCTTCGTTTCTTGCCGTTTCTCGATCAGCGTGAACTTGCAGCATGGTCACAAGGCAATCATTGATGTCATCAAAGTCTTTGCCGCCGCTACCGTATTGCTGATAACCACGATAAAAGAATTGCGCGCGGTAAACGCGGTCGCCCACTTTGATGATGATGAAGCTGGCTTCATCAACCTGCCAGAAGATGGCGGGGCACTCGACTAATTCTCGATCGCTGGGGTACATACGAATTTCAACATCGGCCAATTGCAGTTCAATACTCTGTTCCGGCCAGCGCTCTTTCAGCGTGGTTGATACGGCCCACTGTTCTGTCTCGGTGATATCGGCTATGGATGACATTAAATTTTTGGCTCTGAACGATAAATCAGGAGTGCGAGAATACCTTAATCCACTATTTTTTTCAGTAATAAAGGCTTTTATGGGGGTATAAAACCCCTGTATAGGCAATCTCTAGTGTAGTGAAGGCTTGTTTTCTACGCCGTTTGTCATTTCTTCAGGAGTTGCATTACGAACTTCGTTGATGGTGATGTTGTAAGTAATGGCTTTACCCGCCAGAGGATGATTACCATCGACGGTAAGTTTGCCATTTTCGATGCTGACAACACGAAAATCTTTGCTTTCACCTTTATCATTTTGAAACTGCACCTCGGCACCAATACGCTGAAATTCTTCGGGTACATTTTGTAGGTCGTCCGTGAAGGTAAGCTCTGGCTGATGTGGGCCGAAACCTTCTTCTGCGGTCAGTGCAACACTGATGATGTCGCCTGTTGTCTTGCCAATAAGTGCTTGCTCAATATTTTCGATGAGCTGGCTATTATGGCCAAGGATCAATGGTACGGGCAGGTCAATGCGTTCTACGATTTCACCTGTTTCATCTGTAATGCTGTAGGTGAGTGAGACGAATTTATTTTTTGCGATAATATCGGACATTGTTTCCTCAAAGGTCAGGCCATGATTATTGAT
>JBEQLM010000292.1:0-2484 GCA_040325975.1 Gammaproteobacteria bacterium
GCCCTTTGTGAAACACCGCCTGGCCAGACAAAGCATGGGTTTGAGTGGACGCTTGTCTAAACTTGGCCGTGGCTTAGCGATGGAGAAGCCGAATGTCTGAAACAATTGTACGTTACGACATTCTGATCGTCGGCGGTGGCATGGTTGGTCTGACACTGGCCAATTTATTACGTGATTCTGGCCTGAAGATCGGCGTCGTCGAAAAGTTTGAACCCAAAGCAGTGACTGATGAAATCGATATTCGCGTCTCGGCGATCAATCGTGCTTCATTAAATATTTTTAAATCCATTGGTGTTTGGCCTGCGATGGCGGCCAGAGCCGGTGTCTATCACGACATGCACGTCTGGGATTCGACCGGTGCAGGCATGATTCACTTTGATGGTGCCGAGGTGGGGCTGGATTCGCTGGGCTACATTATCGAAAATACCGTGATTCAACAGTCCTTGCAGCAGTGCGCTGAGCAGGCTGAAAATATTGACTGGATCTGTCCGGTCAGTATCGACTCGATTGAATTGGGTGATGAATGTCAGCAACTACATCTTGATGATAGGCGTATTCTGGAGTGCCATTTGCTCGTCGGTGCCGATGGCTCGCGCTCACAGGTGAGAGCCGCGGCAAATATCGATTTTGAGCGTTTATCTTACGGCCAGCGAGCGATAGTTTGCAGCGTAGAAACCGAACAACCCCATGCCGAAACCGCCTGGCAGTGTTTTACACCGGACGGCCCGCTGGCTTTTCTACCTTTGATGAATGGTCAGAGTTCGATTGTCTGGTCGTTGGAAGAAGGCAAAGTTGATGCCATGCTAGCGCTGGATGAAGAATCGTTTTGCCGAGAGCTGGAACAGGCTTTTGAATATCAGTTAGGCTCGGTGAAACTGGTTAGTCCTAGAGCGGCTTTTCCACTGGGGCATGGTCATGTTGATCAATACGTGCAGAATGGTCTGGCTCTGGTCGGTGACGCGGCTCACAATATTCATCCGCTGGCGGGACAAGGCGCTAATCTCGGTTTTCTCGATGCCGCCTGTCTGGCTGAAGTCATTATGCAGGCTCAAACGGCCAATCGACAATGGTCTGCCTTGCACACACTGAGAAAATACGAGCGAGCGCGTAAAGGTGAAAATCATTTGATGGAATCCGCCATGACCGGCTTTAAATTGTTATTCAGCAATGATAGCGCGGTATTGTCGACAGTGCGCAATGCGGGTCTGGTATTGGTCGATCAGGCGCCGATGATTAAGCAGCAGTTTATGCGTCATGCTCTGGGTAATCTCTAACCTTATTGCCTTGTATAGACGTATGGTTTTTCTGGATATTTTCCGTACAGACGTAGTAGCATATGCCTTCGAATTTTAGAGTAAATGATGAGTTTTTATCGATGAGCCAGAAGACAGTTTTATATGACAAGCACGTTGAATACGGCGGCAAGATGGTGGATTTCGCTGGCTGGCAGATGCCGGTGAATTACGGTTCGCAGATGGATGAGCATCATCAGGTGCGCCAGGATGCGGGTATGTTTGATGTCTCGCATATGACTATTGTCGACCTGAAAGGTGAGCGTGTTACCGATTTCCTGCGTTATTTGCTGGCCAATGATGTCGCCAAACTGAAAGATGAAGGCAAGGCTTTATACAGCTGCATGCTCAAAGAAGACGGCGGCGTGATCGATGACCTCATCGTTTATTACATGAATGACAACTGGTACCGCATGGTAGTGAATGCCGGTACGCACGATAAAGATATGGCGTGGATCAACAAACAGGCACCGGTGTTTGATGTCGACGTGAATGAGCGCGCCAATGTTGCGATGATCGCCGTGCAGGGTCCGAAGGCGATTGAAAAAGCGATTGCTGTTTTGCCGCTGGATGAAGTTGAAGCAGTCGCTGAGATGAAGCGCTTCTTTGGTGTTGATTGTGGTGAGTGGTTTATTGGTCGCACCGGTTACACTGGCGAAGACGGTTTTGAGATTATGCTGCCCGAATCCGAAGCGCCCGCGCTTTGGGATAAGCTGGCGCACGCAGGCGTAAAACCCTGTGGTCTGGGTGCACGCGATACCCTGCGTCTGGAAGCAGGCATGAATCTTTACAGTGCAGATATGACCGAAAACACTTCACCACTAATTTCAGGCCTGGGCTGGACCATTGCCTGGGAGCCTGAAGATCGAGATTTTATTGGTCGTTCAGCTATCCAGCAGGAACGCGATCAGGGTGTAAGCCAGAAAATAGTCGGCTTGATACTGGAAGAGCGTGGCGTTTTACGTGGTCATCAGAAAGTAGTGGTTGAAAATGTTGGCGAAGGTGAAATAACCAGTGGCACTTTTTCTCCAACTTTGAAACAATCCATAGCCTTGGCGAGAGTTCCGGTTGCAACGGCGGATATTTGTCAGGTTGAGATTCGTGGAAAATTATTAAATGCCCGTGTGGTCAAACCCGTATTTGTACGGGATGGCCAGGCGGTTTAAAAGATTAACTTAAAAATAACGGTTAG
>JBEQLM010000293.1:0-2479 GCA_040325975.1 Gammaproteobacteria bacterium
CTAACTTCTCAGGCTCAAGATATTGAATCTTAGTCAGACCGATACCATGCTCACCAGAAATAACACCGCCCAGATTTTGAGCCAGCGCCATCACCTGATCAACCAGACGATCTGCTTCGTGCAACATACGATAGTTATCGGAATGCACAGGTATATTGGTGTGAACGTTGCCATCACCAGCATGCATGTGCAAAGCAATAAACAAACGGTTATTTTTAATCGCCAGATGTCTTTCACGTAAGTTGTTGCGCAAGACTTCCATTTCCTGACCGCGGAAAATCTCGCGCATACGTTGTTTGATTTCCTGTCGATAAGAAACCAGTACATCACGACGCAGCAATAAATCTAATACCGTGTCACCTTCTCGGATAGCGGCTTGTTCTGCTTCAGTCCACAGACTCAGATGGTCGCTGGCCGCATCATCCATGCTCTCAGCCAGTTTCGTCCAGCGCTGACGAACAGTTTCAAGATGTTCACGAGCCATATCCAGCTTGGCCTGAAAAATAGCGTGTACTTCTTCGCTTTCATCAAACTCTTTATCGAGCTTTAGTCCCGACAAATCACCAGACAAATACTCAACAAACGATTCAACACTTTCTAACTTATTAACAATGGATTGCTCGATGTTAATGCGTTCGATACCAGTATTGTATTCATTGAGTCTATTCAATGGAATAACAACGTCTTCGTTCACCTTGAAGGCATTGGTGTGCGCTGAAATGGCTGCCGTGCGTGCGCGATCCAACCAGAAATGGCGACGCGCTTCAGGACTCACCGCAACAAAACCTTCACCATCGCGTTGCTTAGCCAGTTCAATAATAGTTGAGACAACTTTGGCAACATCATCTTCTTCATCACCGGCGATATCAGCAATCAACACCATACGTGGTCGCTCTCGACCCGGACTCTTGGTGGTGTAACGCACGGCCTTTACATAACGTTCATCGAGATGCTCTAAACCGGCAAGTACAACGCCTTCGGTCTGTTTAACATGATCGACCAGCTCAGAAATTGCGGAGATAGAGAGTGACAAATCAGAACCAAAAAATTCAAGACAAACCGTGCGAATAGATTTTGGCATGCGGTGCAAAATGAAACGAGCCGAAGTGATGATGCCATCACAACCTTCTTTCTGAATACCGGGTAAGCCAGAGAGAAATTTATCGGTAACGTCTTTACCCAAACCGGCCTTACGGAAAACTGAGCCTGCAATGCGTAACAGTTCTGGTTCACCAATTAACGTTTTAGCATCGTGCTGAAAATGACTGATACGGAAAACAACCTCTTCCTGCTCGTGCACTTTGCCAAGGTTATGATTGCAACGTTCGACCTCTATCCATTTGGCATCCGGTGTCACCATGCGCCATGACACCAGATTATCCAGTGTCGTACCCCATAACACGGCTTTTTTACCACCGGCATTCATGGCGACGTTGCCACCAATGCAGGAAGCATCCTGTGAGGTTGGGTCTACAGCGAAGGCGAGCCCATTCGCGCCTGCCAAATCAGAGACGCGACGGGTAACCACACCGGCACCACACCTCACCGTTGGCACGGCTTCATCAACACCGATTAATGTTTGTTTTTCTACAGCGCTCAGCATTTCCAGTTTTTCAGTATTGATCACCACTGAATGTGCATCCAGTGGCACAGCGCCTCCGGTATAACCGGTGCCGCCGCCGCGTGGGATGATGGTCAATTCGAGATCAATACAGGCTTGAACGATATCGATGACCTCTTCTTCCGTATCCGGCGAGATCACTACAAAAGGTGATTCAACACGCCAGTCGGTGGCATCGGTGGCATGGGAGACCCGAGCAAGTCCTCCAAAATCGACATTATCTTTGCGTGTGATGCGTTTAAAGCGTTTGCGAACCTTTTCTCTTAACTTTTTATCGACATCAAATTGATCAGAAAAACGATTCACTGCCTCGCTGGCAGCACGATGCAATTCTAAAGCCTTGGTATTACCGTCTGCTCGCGTCTCAATCTGGCCAAGACGATGATGCATGGCTTCGATCAAAGCCTTACGTCGGCCAACATCTTCCAATAAGTCTTCTTGCAGGTACGGGTTGCGAGTCACCACCCACATGTCACCCAGCACTTCCAGCAGCATGCGTGCCGAAATACCGGTATTGCGTTCACCACGTAGCCCTTCGATTAACTGCCAAATCGGCGCACCCAGAAAACGGATAACGATTTCACGGTCTGAAAACGAGGTGTAGTTATAGGGAATTTCGCGGATGCGTTCTGGCATGGATGGGTTCTGAGTCAATTTTTTGAATACATTATAGACATGTAGGAACAAAAAAAGAGATCAAAGTGACCTCTTTTTCGATACATTGGTACGTAGCCACATGAGGGATTATTCGGGCTTCCTGCCCTCACCCCTTTGGGGCCGCACTGCGTGCGTTCAAATTTGCTCCTGGCAAATTTGTCGAACTGGATTCTCATCCAATTCCTATTATCCTCAATTTTC
>JBEQLM010000294.1:0-2469 GCA_040325975.1 Gammaproteobacteria bacterium
ATTGTTTATCAGAACTGATTGCCGTGCTTTCTGATTTAGCTGAACATTTAGAAGCAGCATCTGAACGTAGCCGGGGTCTGGATCAATGTTATCAGCGTTGTTTATTGTTATGCGAACGTGCAGAGTTGTTCAAGAATGATAACGAGCTTGCAGAATCGGCAAATGCCATTCTCTGGTATGAAACTTTCAGCCGAAGTTTTATGTTGCATTCAACGCCGATTGAAGTTTCCAGTTTGTTTCAAAAATACACCAATAATTTTGCGGCCTCGTGGATTTTTACCTCGGCAACCTTGCAGGTCAATAAAAGATTCAATCATTTCTCTGATGCGCTGGGGCTGGATGAATTTGAAAGTGGTAGCTGGTTAAGTCCTTTTGATTACGAACAACAAAGTCTGCTTTATTTACCAGAAGATTTGCCCGAACCTTCCGATCGTAATTATACCTACGCCTTGCTTGAAAAAGTTCTGCCGGTAATCAACGCCAGTCACGGCGGTGCGTTTTTATTGTTCACCAGTTACCGTGCGATGAACGAAGCCAAAGATTTTTTACAGGATAAAACCGAGTTCCCGATTTTTATACAGGGTGATCTACCCAAACATCTACTACTGGCCAAGTTTCGTAAAGCCGGTGATGCCATTCTGTTACTCGGTACCGGCAGTTTCTGGGAAGGCGTTGATGTTCGCGGTAGCGCCCTGTCCTGTGTAGTGATTGATAAGCTGCCGTTTGCTTCTCCCGGTGATCCGGTGATGCAGGCACGTATTGATGTGATCAGTAAAAATGGCGGACAACCGTTTATGGAATATCAAGTTCCCCGTGCAGTGATTGCATTGAATCAGGGCGTCGGTCGTTTGATTCGTGATGTGAATGATTATGGCGTGGTCGTGATTGGTGATCCGCGATTAAGCAGCAAGCCTTATGGTCGTGTATTTAAGAGTAGTTTGCCACCGATGCCGATATCCACGCAGTTAGTCGATGTAGAAAATTTCTTTGAAAGAAAGAAGCAGGAGCATGAAGAGCATGAAACTGCTAGCGCTTGATACTTCAACCGAAGCTTGCTCTGCGGCTTTGTCCATCGATGGTGAAATAACACAGCACTATCAAATAGCACCGCGTGAACACACCCATTTAATTCTCGGCATGATCGAAAGTCTGTTGCAGGATGCCGGCTTAAAGTCGAAAGATATTGATGTTTTGGCTTTTGGTCGTGGACCCGGTTCATTCATGGGTGTGCGGGTAGCGGCGGGTGTGATTCAGGGTATCGCCTTCGCACATTCAATTCCTGTGGTGCCAGTTTCCACTTTAGCCGCGATGGCCTGGGTCGCCATGGAAGAAACCGGTGAGAGACAAGTGTTAGCCGCCATCGATGCGCGCATGAAAGAAGTTTATTGGGGCGCGTATCAAAACAACGAAGCGGGGAGTATTGTCCTGCTAGGTGAAGAGTGTGTGGTCGCGCCTGAAAACGCGCCCATTCCAGAAGAGGGTGAATGGGTGACAGCGGGAACCGGCTGGGCCAGTTATGGCGAGGTCATGAAACCTGCTCTGGGTGAGCGTTGTATCAGCTCGCTAGATGAATGTTTCCCCTCTGCAAAAGCCATCGCCAAACTGGCGATGGAGTCGTACAAAAATGGTGCTGCTGTTTCTGCCGCCGAGGCAGTTCCCGTGTATTTACGCGATAATGTCGCCAGTAAGCCCAAACAGATGCGCTAATAGCCCCTATCAGGGCTGCAATCAGGGCGCTCATAGGGTAAGATTTGCGGCTTCAATTTATACTGGTTTAAGCCGCGAAAATACACCATGGAAGTCAATCATATATCCAATCTAATCAATGACCTTAAGCAGCGCTCTGAGTCGCTCCGGGGGTATCTTTGACTACGATCATCGCAAAGAAGAACTCGAAGAGGTCGTTCGCGAATTAGAACAGCCCAATGTCTGGGATGATGCCGAGCGTGCGCAGCAGTTAGGCCAGGATCGAGTCCGCCTGGAAAAAATTGTTGTCACCCTGGAAGAATTAAATACCGGCCTCAACGATGCCAGAGATCTGCTGGACATGGCCGTCGAAGAAAATGACGAGGAAAGTGCTGAAGTGGTCAATGACGATCTACAGCAGTATGTTAAGCAGGTCGAAGAACTCGAATTCCGTCGCATGTTCTCCGGCGAAATGGATGCCTGTAATGCCTTTCTCGATATCCAGTCCGGTTCCGGTGGCACCGAAGCACAGGATTGGGCCGAGATGATCTTGCGCATGTATCTGCGCTGGGGTGAAGCGCACGGTTTTAAAACAGAGTTGATGGAAGCCTCAGCCGGTGATGTCGCCGGTATCAAAAGTGCGACCATTCATTTCGAGGGCGATTATGTTTTCGGTCGCCTGCGTACCGAAACCGGTGTGCATAGGCTGGTGAGAAAATCACCCTTCGATTCGGGCAATCGTCGCCATACTTCTTTTGCATCGGTTTTTGTCTCGCCCGAAAT
>JBEQLM010000295.1:0-2433 GCA_040325975.1 Gammaproteobacteria bacterium
CTATACAGACCCCGTCGGTCTGTATAGTTAATATTGGTAATCTCTAATATTGTTTTATAACTCATTATTTTAATAGGAGATTACACGCTACTTGTCTCATTATCAATTTAAGCAAATCGGGGCAACTCAACTTACACAAAAAACACTATCTGAACGGCTGATTTGGGTCGGTTACCGACCTTTGAGCAAGTCATTAGCACTCAAACAACCCAGCAGTCGCTTAACGGCCATAAACGGACACTCACTAATTACAGAGTGACATATCATTTCATTTCATTAATTATTGGTGCTTTACGCTTTTCAATAGTTTTATCTATCCAAGTTAGGATGATGTCGGCTACATCAAGGTTATTTCGATCCTGCATAAGCATATGACTGTTTCCGTAGATACCTAGCTGAGGCAGATGAATTACTTGTGTGTTTCCATCAGCATCATTGATGCGTTTGGCTAATGCCTCACATCCTGCAAGTGCCCCTACCCAATCTTCTGGCCCATTAGGAACATCGCCTAGATAGTCACCAAAGATAATCAACATGGGCACTTTGGCTAAAGTATCAACTTGCACTTCACTTAAATTTGCAGGGCAGCCTAACTCTATAGAAATTATGCCTCGAATGTTATCCGTGTCAATGAGAGCAGCATATTGCGGAAAAAAACCAGATTCAGAATGCCCCATTAAAATGGCACCATCCAACTTTTTGGCGAGCAGTGCAAGATTCATCCAAGACGGGTTGTCTGTATCGAGTAAAGCGTTAAGATCCGGAATCATCTGCTTGTATAAGTTATCTACTGATTCGATCGGAAATTGTCCATTTTTAAACGTTTTTCCATATACCGGACCAAAACGGAATAATTGCCACGCTAATTGGTGAGAAACAGTCAAGATACTTGGTAGCTCACTAGGAGGAAGTACACCTGCTCGAACCGCGCCCATTATCGACGGATCAAAGCCAGAACGCGCTCGTGAAACCTGATCAGCCAAATAAACAGGTCGATCTTTACGTAGAAAATATTCATTCCAGCCCATTCGACCATCTGGGGTTGTCTCCCAAGATTTACTGCTCAGACAACAGCCATGAATCATCACGATTGGAAAGTGCTCGCTTTTTAGAGGCGTTTGATATTGAACATACATCTGATTGACAGTGATATCACCATTGTCAGCAGTTACCCCATACTTTTTCGTGATCCCTCCAATGAAGAAACTACCCTGATCTGCAATAGTGATCGGCGATGATTTATCCGTAGGCTTAGATTGATTCGGAGTACAACCTTGAAGCAATATCGTAGTTAACACCACAAAAATAAAACGATATGTGATTGCCATAATTGCTCCTACGTTTGTTGGTGGATGACTCACGTCAAATGCGTTATAGCTTCTCGAATTCAGCTAAATATTTTTAAATCCAGAAACTCGATAATACGTTAAATTATGAATCTTTGAAGCTGCCACTTTATGGTGATAGCAGTAATTAAAATTATATCAGCCACAGTCTGCTTTGGGTCGACAACGGCCATGCCTGAGTACGGCCAATAGCGGTCGTTCAACGACCGAGCTAACAGGAAAGCAGCGTTTTTTTCTGCGAGTTCTGTTGAGTGCATTGTTATTCAACATTTTTCTTAGACCTAGAAAGAAACCATTTACCAATAAATATAAAAATAGCTACTATTTGTATTGTTAGAAGAACCCCAAACGAAGTAGACAGTTCTGTATTACCTGTATTTTGCACTTGATGGGCAGCGCCTAATATTAAGGTTGGTGATAAAAAAATAATATTGACGATATTTATTATTACTGCTGCTAAGCCAAACGAAGTTCCCCCGCCAGCAGATAAGAATGCGATTAACCCAGCTAAGCCTGCCAAGAACGCACCGACTACAGGAATGAATATAGCTATGATTGATATGACTAAAGCGGCTATCCCAAAACCTTTCATTTATTTATTTCCATTCATTATTTTACTTAACGTTTACTATACGAACCATGTCGATCCATATAGGGTGAATTAGCAATATCTAATATTACGATGTGAATTACTGCTCCCTATGGAGATTACAGCAAACCTGTCTCATTATCGATATATTAGCAACGCGGCACAGCGGGGTTTTCGGTATGTCAGCTTTGGGTCGACTAGAGACGCTCAGGTAATAAATCCAGGTAAATCGCTCGACTGTCAGCTAACGACAGAAGCGGGCATTCTTTGTATTTTCAAGCATAAATCCCTTCTATTTTATGGTTATTAGCCAAATAAGGTCTATTCTTAAATGGTATGTGTCATATTTGAATAGGAGATCATCGATGAAAAAAGGTTTCGATCGTTTAAGAGGCGTGGCTGCGGCCAGCGCCATGGGTCTGGGTTTACTCGGTGGTGCAGGCAGTGTTCGAGCAGTCACTGTCACCACGAAAACACGCGTAGGCTTTAATACAAACT
>JBEQLM010000296.1:0-2430 GCA_040325975.1 Gammaproteobacteria bacterium
ACGGTATTAAGTAAAGACGAAGTAAAGTCTTTGTTATCTTGCATGACGGGCATGGCAAAAATATTAGCTTATTTGATGTATGGTTCTGGTTTGCGCTCATTGGAGGTTATTCGTTTACGCATTCATGATATCGATTTTGAAAATAATCAAATTTATGTCAGAAATGCCAAAGGCGGAAAAGATCGAACAACCCTTTTCCCTGATGCTTTGCATCAACCTATTCGTGAGCAGATTGAAGTAGCAAAAAAGCTGCATGATAAAGATTTAGCAGAAGGTTTTGGAGAAGTTTATTTGCCAACTGCATTAAGCCGTAAATACAGCAAAGCAAACATTTCACTGGGTTGGCAATATTTGTTCCCGTCTAAAGTACGCTCGATTGATCCTCGATCTGGAAAAGTTATGCGCCATCATGTTTATAAATCTGTACTGCAAAAGGCCGTATCTAATGCAAGAACGAAGGCCAATATTATTAAACGTGTCTCGCCACATACTCTTAGACATAGCTTTGCAACCCACTTATTAGAAAACGGTGAAAACATTCGGGTGCTACAGGTACTGTTAGGCCATAGTGATGTTAAAACTACAGAAATATATACGCACGTGATGAAAACAAATCATGACAACGTTAAAAGCCCACTGGATGATTAATGTCGTTGTTGGTCTAAGTTAGTGATGTAGTATTTAAAAATCCACCAGCAAATAAAAGAACACAAATCGCCCCTCTTCAATATCCACTTTCAAAGTTGCGCCGTGGTAAACACCATAATCGACATAACCGGGTAGTGGGCTGTTGGCGTGGCATTCGCTGGAGTGTTGCGGGGATTCGAAGTCACGATCCTTGTCGTACCATGAAAGCAACATGTAGTCTTCGAGTTTTTCATCCGCAACTTTGTTCGCTATTTTCATGGCGACCTGATAATCAGCGGGTGATGGCTCGGGCTTGAGTGAGACAGTTTCTACGTTGGAGAAGTCGGGGCCATCCATATTGCAGTATGAACCGGATTCGGGTTTTTCTGTTGTTATAAGCGACTCGACAAAGTGAACGGCTGATTTTTTCTTCTGTTCAAAGTGAATGACCGATTTTATCTGTAGCTCGGAGGGTAAATTCGTGGAAACTGGGCAATGGCCCATGCGCTCAGTGATGTATTCAATGTCATTATCACTGGGTTGACCTGATTTTAATTTGACGTTGAATGTGACATCAATGTTTTGGATATTCCAGAATTCACCAGCCGTGAGTTTTAGTTCGCCGGTGGCGGATTCGAGTATCAGGTTTCGTTCGGCGCTATTTGTGCGCATGTAAAGATGCTGGCAGGAGAACAGGCCGTACACCAGTAACAGAAAACCGGGTGACTTTACGCTCAGGTGCAGGGTTTTCCATTCATTATCCAGCAATATTTCTACCAGAAGATCTGTGACATCATTCTTGTCGGTTTCATAATTGCAGCTTAGGCGAAGGTGAAAGTGTCGATCGGTCATATTGTTATGCTCTGGACATGAATTCGCGAGTTTCGGTGTTTACCTTGATGTTTTCGCCAATGGCAAGGTATTCAGGTACTTGTACGACCAGTCCGGTGGTGAGGGTGGCTGGCTTGGTGCGCGCCGATGAGGATGCCGCTTTCATGGCGGGAGAGCATTCGGTGATTTCCAGTGT
The DNA here is from genome assembly GCA_040325975.1 of Gammaproteobacteria bacterium. GTDB lineage: Bacteria > Pseudomonadota > Gammaproteobacteria > SZUA-229 > SZUA-229 > LH-M37. The sequence goes on from JBEQLM010000296.1 coordinate 1,655, forward strand.
GACGTTGGAGGGTAATTCGATGCCGAGTATCTGGCCTTCTGCGACCAATGCAGAAATACCTTCTAGTCCGTCTGATAAGAATGGCAGTTCTTCTTCAAGGCTATCATCGGTAAGAGTGTATTGATCGTAAGTATCGGTATCCATGAAGGTGCAGCCATCAGCGTCACGATATAACAGCTGAATATCTTGACGTGTCATTTCAATGTCTTCGATCTTTTCATCGCCTTTGAAGCTGTGTTCGAATTTTTGATGCGTGCTTATTTCCTTGCCGGTGACTTTATAGAGGGTGCTGCCACCGCGTGAGTGAGGATTTTGAACAAAGATTTTTTTGACGATGATGTTTTTGCCATCGACTTTAAAAACAGTGCTTTTTTTTAGTTCGTTCGCTTTCATGGTTGCCACATTTAACTGGAATGAATAATGGGATTTATTAGTCGGCCATTATCGCATTTTTAAGTTGGCTTGTTGAGTGGTGTCTATCTAGAACTCTTCGACGGTATAGCGGTGAATGACAATACTGTCGCTCCAGTAATTGCTGGCTAGTCCTGATTTCATTTTTAGATGATTGAGGAATTCCTTTTTGTCCTGCACGGATTGCCATACGGAAGGTAGAAAAGTGCCACGTCGTTGTCCTTCTTCCATGATTAGACCATCGATGTTCGGACGTATCTTTGTCAGTAGGTCATCTTCAGAATCAAAAAGCATTTTTTCGGGTGTGCCCAGAATGGAAATATGAATGTCGAGTTGTTCCAGTTCATGCGCTTGCAGAGGCGGGA
>JBEQLM010000297.1:0-2378 GCA_040325975.1 Gammaproteobacteria bacterium
GGCAACAGCGTATGGCGGGTGCAGCGCAACAGGCGTTACAGTCCGGTAAGCTGGAAGGCGATATGGCGCGCATGGTTGATCACTTACTACAACCCAAGCTACCGTGGCGTATGTTGTTGGCAAGCTATATGTCGGTGACAGCTAGGGACGATTACAGTTATGCGCGGCCATCCAGTCGGCGTGGTGATCCGGCGGTGTATCCCAGCTTACGTAGCAGTGAAACCAATATTGTTGTTGCAGTGGATACCAGCGGTTCGATTTCAGCGGAAGAGATAGAGGAATTTATCTCTGAAATTGATGCGATTAAAAGTCAGGTGCGTGCAGGCATTACCTTGCTGACCTGTGATTCGGATTTGAATTATGGTTGCCCGTGGATGTTTGCACCCTGGGACGAGTTTAAATTTGATGTGGAACTACGCGGCGGTGGTGGCACTAACTTTAAGCCCGTGTTTGCATGGGCAGAAGATCAGGACAAAGCGCCTGACTTGCTAATTTATTTTACCGATGCTGATGGCGTGTTTCCCGAGGTCGAACCAACTTTCCCTGTTACATGGTTGGTGAAGGGTAAAACTACAGTACCTTTTGGTCAGCGTATACAGCTAAATTAAAAACGATGGAACTCTCAGCCGAAGACAATCTACGTCTCAATGTACTACTTGCACAGAAGTTGCAAGCTGTTCGTATTGATGAATCAAAAATGATTGTGCATGCGCTCACCGATAAAGGTGAGGCGAAAGTAGTTTTGAATCCGAATTGTAAGGATGAAAAATACTTAAAAGAAGTTAAGTCCTTATTCTCTACACATGTGATGGGCTCACCCGGTGGTTACCCAGTATTCCTGAAACGGTGGACACGTATGGGGCAGGCGCGAGATGAAAGTCTGCAACAGTTGTTATTGCTCGGTGAATCGGAAGCGGTTGTGGCTGCGGTGCACGCGCCGGGTTTGACTGATGAGCTGGCTGAGCGGGCCTGGTGGGTCATGCCCACGGCTGATAACGCGCGGCGTATGCTGGAAAAAGAAACCGTCGTAAACGGTGAAACCGGACCGGTGCTAGCTGATTTTTTAATTGAGTTTTTGCCGTTTGAAGAAGATCCACACGTCATGATTGATTCGGTTCGTCTGGTATTGCAGCCGGGATTGATTAGTGAAGAAGAAAAACAAAAGTTATGGCTGAAGGCAAAAACCAAACGTAACCTTTATGTTGGTTTCATGCATGCCTTACCGAATGATATTCCTGCCGAGGCGAATTCAAATGCTGCCTATGATTCAGTGATGGATCGACTGCGAACGTTGATAACTGAAAATAATCCCTATGCATTATTGCTTAGCCGAATATTGAGTGACCGAGGTCAGGCATTTGTACAAACGGCAGAAATTGCCTTGAAGAAACCCGGTAACCAGCAAGTGGTTGAATCATTATTGAATGCCATTGCTGTTTATTTTGAGAAGATTAAGCCAGAAACTTTTACTGAAGATGATGTTGAGATGATTTGCACCGAAGTAGGGTGTATCTGTGAAGTGTCAGAAGATGAAGCATTAAAGGCAGTGCTGGTTGTTGTGCCGGAGATGAAGGATGTGATTCAGGCTATGTTGATTTTGTCGTGCCTAAGTGTGAAGTTAATCAATCCTGTGTTTTCACAAACCGATGCTATTGGTACCATGATGCGTAAGAAGATAAAACATATAACCGATCCGATTGTTGATCAGTTGCGCGTACTTGCTGGTAAATAATTATTTATTAAACACTTCTTTGTAAGCATCTTCACTGAAACCAATCAGTAGTTGATCATCTATCTCGAGAACAGGTCGCTTGATCGAGCTAGGATTTTCCAGCATAACTTTGATAGCAGATGCCTCATCTATATTATCTTTGATGCTGTCATCCAGTTTTCGCCAGGTTGTTCCGCGACGATTCAACAGTACTTCCCAGCCAACTTTTTTGACCCACTGTTTTAGTTCTTCTGGAACGCCAGCTTTTTTGTAATCGTGAAATGTATAAAGCACGTCGTTGGCTTCTAACCAACGACGTGCTTTTTTCATCGTGTCACAATTTGGAATGCCAAAAAGTGTTGTTGTCATTTTAGTCGATGCTTCTTAGCAGATCATTAAGGCCAGTTTTACTCAGTGTTTTCGTATCAACCTGTTTAACGATGACTGCACAGTAAAGGCTGTAAGTGCCGTCCTTTGAAGGCAGGTTACCTGAAACCACAACCGAACCTGCAGGGATGCGACCAAAAGTCACTTCGCCAGTCATACGATTGAAGATCTTGGTGCTCTGGCCAATGTAAACGCCCATAGAAATTACTGAGCCTTCTTCAACGACCACGCCTTCAACCACTTCTGAACGTGCGCCGATGAAACAGTTGTCTTCAATAAT
>JBEQLM010000298.1:0-2346 GCA_040325975.1 Gammaproteobacteria bacterium
GGATTATGCTTCAGATGATATGCATTCACGTATGCTACGTGAACAGCAAGTAGAAGCTGAGCGTGTTGTTGAAGCATTAGATGCTGCACTGAAAAAAGATGGCGATGAATTACTGTCTGAAGAAGAAAAAGATAATATCTCTGAGGCTAGAGAGCTATTAGTTAATGCAAAAGCGAGTGATGATTCTGAAAATATCAAAGCCGCCATTAAAAAACTTGAAAACGCCTGTGCTGATTATGTCGCACGACGTATGAATTCCAATATACGCAACGCCATGCAAGGTCATTCTGTTGAAGAATATGCTGGCAAAGATCAGGAGTAGTTAGAAGCAATGCCACAAATAATTATTTTACCGCACGAAGAGCTTTGTCCAGATGGCATGGTCATCGAAGCTGAAAAGGGAAAAACCATCTGTGATGTTGCACTTGCTAATGGTATCGAAATTGAACACGCCTGTGAAAAATCGTGCGCATGCACGACTTGTCATGTCTATATACGCGAAGGCATGGATTCGCTCAATGAAAATACCGAAGACGAAGATGATATGTTAGATAAAGCCTGGGGCCTGGATCCTGACTCACGTTTAAGTTGTCAGGCGATGGTTGGTGATGAGGATTTAGTTATCGAAATTCCTAAGTACACCATCAATATGGTCTCAGAAAACCACTAATCGAATAAGCGTTTATGCAGGCTGCTGTTTCCGTTCAAGGATAGCGGCTTTTAAATCATCTAATGTTTTAATTTTATTGATGGCGGCTTGATCTATCCAGGGTGACAGTTTGTTATCTTCTTCGATAAAAATAGCCGGTAGTTCAGCGTTGTTGTAGTTGTATTGTTGAACAAATTCGTCGCGATGAAGAAACTCAAGCTCGGCATCTATCTGTTCAAGAAATTCCACCCAATCTTGTTTGATTTTAAAATGCCCGTGCGTCAGCGCGCATAAGTTACAGCTATAGGTTTTAGGTGAGAGCACTTTGTGCGCGATATCACTTACGGTGTTGAACAGTCCCGAATCGGCGTTATAAACAAAAATCAGCTTCATATTATTTTCTCCTTTTAGAAGCAGACCGCTGTTGATGGCTAAGGTTCATTCAGTAGGTCGGCATCCCTATGCCGACGTAAACTAAAATGTCGGAGTAGTGGTGCATGGAAGCACCGTTAACGAACCTAAGGATGGAGCGGGGTTTCCGACCTACATTACTAAGTTCGTTTAGCTAGTTTCTTTTGTATTTTTTTCTATGGGTAGTCCTGCTGTTTTCCATTCTGGGAAGCCATCTTCCAATCGACTTGCTTTAAAACCTTGTTGGCGCAATTTTTCAACCGCGTCAAAAGCCAGTACACAATGTGGGCCACGGCAATAAGCAACAATTTCTTTATCAGAATTAATATCACCTAACTGTTCTTCAAGTTTATCGAGTGGCATATTGATAGCGCCGGGGACATGGCCTGCATTGTATTCACTGCTTGGGCGTACATCGATGATAGTGACCAGTCCTTGTTTGATGCGAGACAATAATTCTTCTCGGGGCAGGGGTTCCAGTGAGTCTTTAACGGTAAGAAATTGGTTAATTAACTGATCTACCTCGGCAAGATGGCGTTCGGCGACTTTGCGTTGTACGGTAAGTAGCTCAATAACATCATCGCCACTCAGGCTGTAATATACTTTTAAACCCTGTTTGCGACTGGTGACCAGTCCGGCCTGACGCAGTTGTTGCAGATGCTGAGAGGTATTGGCCACTGTAATGCCTATCAGCCTGGATAATTCATCAACATTGTATTCACTCTGAGCTAAAAACTCTAATATTTCCAATCGGTTAGCGTTGCTCATCGTTTTACCAACACGAGCAAATTGCTCAAATAGAAGTTGTTTGATACCTTTGCTTGACATTATTTCTTTATCCTGTACTCTTGTATTCAAGCGATCTCTTGAATAGTGTGTAAATTCAATTATAGCTATTTGAAAGATTCTTACAAGTATTTATAAGAGGTGGACATGTCTTTTTACGATTTTGTGCTTGAAAACGAAAAACCAATTCGTCTCAGCTTTTTTGTTGGAATGCTGCTGGTAATGGCTATCTGGGAGATTATTGCGCCCAGACGTGCATTAACGGTTTCTAAAGCCGTACGTTGGGTGAATAACCTTGGTCTGGTGTTTTTTAATAGCTTTATTGTGCGATTTTTGTTTCCAACCGCGGCGGTCGGTGTAGCTGTTATGGCGGCCGAAAACCAATGGGGCTTATTCAATCTAATTGATATGCCCATTTGGTTCACCGTGTTGGCCTCGGTTGTGATTATGGATTTTGTTATCTATTTGCAGCATGTCATGGTTCATGCCGTGCCAGTGTT
>JBEQLM010000299.1:0-2346 GCA_040325975.1 Gammaproteobacteria bacterium
CCATCATCGACTCACAGGAAGCAGATATCGTACTCTCCGAACGCATCACCGGCGTACCCGTCTCCGTCATCAACACCGCCAGCATCGAACGCATGGGCACACAGGCGGGGCCGATTGCACAATGGCTGTTAAAAGGCGCAAAAACCAAACACCTGATGCGCATGTTCTATACCTTACGCTCCGTCATCAATCTGAAAAAAGCACTACAGGACAAAACCGGCAAACGCGATTTCTGGCAGGCAGGGAAGAGTGTAGCGGGGGTGAAGCAGGTAAAACCGGCGGGGGAGATTATTAAGGACTTAATTTCCACAGATGAACGCGGATAAACGCAGATAAAAGCCAAACAAATGGGATTTTAAATCATGAAAGTCTTTGCATGGGCGTTTAACCATTACTTAGATTTATCTGCGTTCATCCGCGTTCATCTGTGGATATTCTAACTATAAAGCCTTCAACCACTCACTTCAGAATCCTGAACGGCAAAAGCCTCTCAGCCTTATTCCGATTCCATCGCCGTCGTATATTGTCCTTGCCGAGCCAGACTATTGAGGCGAGCACGTTTCAACAACGCGGCTTGTGCAGCTTCGACATTTTCCGCTTTACCTTGCCACGCCTGCAACACCGGTTGCTGTAATGCGCGACCGTAGGAAATACTCAACTGCCAGGGCCCGCCCAGCTGATTTATGGCATTTAGATTTGCAGTCGCTTCTTCGGGCGACTGACCACCAGAAAGAAAATTAATACTGGGTACAGCCGCAGGTATAGTGCGCCGAAACACACTTAAGGTCGCCTCAGCAATTTCCTCAGGCGGCGCCGTTCGACAATCCTTACCCGGCAACACCATATTCGGTTTTAGAATCATGTGTTCCAGCGTCACGCCATAACGCAACAGCGCCGCAAACACCGCGTGCAGAACCTGCTCAGTCACTTCCGAGCAACGCGAAATATCATGCTCGCCATCCATCAACACCTCAGGCTCAACAATCGGCACAACCCCAAGCGCCTGACAGGCCCTCGCATAATGCGCCAACCTCTCAGCATTGGCGTGTACGCCTAGCGGTGTCGGATTCGTCGCAGTAATGGGATAAACCTCCCGCCACTTGGCAAAACGCGCTCCCTGTTCGACATAAACAGCTAATCGATCAGCCAGACCATCCAGACCTTTCGTGATGAGATCACCGTCGGCACCGGCGAGAGCTTCAGTACCCTTATCAACCTTAATACCGGGCACGATTTTCTGACTCCACGCGACGTCCGGTATCGTCATTCCGGCTGCATTTTTTTGAGTCAGAGTTTCTTCAAACAGAATAACGCCGCTGATGTATTCCCCCAGTCCAGGCGTTTCCAGCAACAGGCTACGGTAGGTAGAACGATTTTCTTCGGTGGATTCAAGATTAATAGCCGCGAAGCGCTTCTTGATGGTGGGTGCGCTTTCATCTGCCGCGAGAACACCGCGACGGTCATCGACCATGTCATTAATCGTTTGCTGCAACCGCTGGCTCGTATTCATAACCCACCTCCGTGAAAAACAAATGTTCTTTCAACATTATGCGCCCAATCAAAGCTGCTTTACAACGCGAGTCCAACGATTCAGACAGAATCTGTTCAACTAACTGAATTTTCCACAGATGAACGCGGATGAACGCGGATAAATCTAAGTAAAGGTTACACACCCGTGCAAAGACTTTCATGATTTAAAATTCCATTTGTTTGGCTGTTATCTGCGTTTATCCGTGTTCATCTGTGGACATATATTTTAGTCAACCACTCCCCCATCGACTGCTCATACTCCGGCTGGCTAAGATGAAAACCATCATTATGACCACCGCGCATGCGCACAAAAGCCTTCGGCTCATTCGCCGCCTCGAACACCGTTTCACCCAGTTCAAACGGCATGATCTCATCATCGGGACTATGTAACACCAGCACAGGCGTTTTCACATGCGACAGCTTCGCCGCGCTATCAAAATCAAAACGCATAAAAATCAGTCGCGACAAAACAGGGAACACCAACTGCGCAAAGTCGCGAGAAGAGCTCAAAGTCGATTCCAGAATCAAAGCCCGCGCTGACACATTAGAAGCCAGGTCAGTCGCCACCGCACCACCCAGCGAACGCCCGAAAATCACCACCTGATTAGCGTCAAAACCTTTCTCATCGACAAGATAAGACCACGCCACCGCTGCATCAAGATAAAGCCCGGCCTCACTCGGCGAACCCTGGCTTTGCCCATAACCCCGATAATCAATCATCAGCACATTCAAACCCAGCCGATGAAACACCTCAAGCGAAGCCCTACGGTGCGAAATATTGCCCGCATTACCATGAAAAAATAACAATACCTGCTC
>JBEQLM010000029.1:0-12075 GCA_040325975.1 Gammaproteobacteria bacterium
GTATTATGTACTTAGATATCTTGATACATCTGTTTCGCCACGGCACTCCAATCATGATCAAAGCTGAAACTGCTTTATCGCTTCAGCACCTCACCATTGAGCCGGGCATTGTATAGTTGTTAGTTGGACAGCAGAGATAACACGTGGCCGTGAATATTTTTTTCTTTCAGGAAATTAATTTCCGATTTTAGAAACAAACCATCCGGCCAGGCATCTATTTACAAATTTACAAAGTTCACTTCCAGCCTGAAAAGCACTTCCCATGCAGCCTTACGCTCATCATTCACCAGCAGCTTGTTCCAGTTAACCGCCGGCGCTATTTCGTAGAAAAGCCATTTTCGTAAAACATTTCGTCGATAACGCACACCAAAACGTGTATTTTTTGTATATCTATCAGGCTTTGTTACACCGCTGACACTACTCTCATAAGAAAATGCACTCTTGTCTGTTAAATGCTGGTACAGAACTAAACTGTTTGCCCACTCTTTGCCCTCAAACTTTTCCGAACGCATTACTGAATTACTTTGTCTTAATAAAAAATTATCATATATATTTTTTTCAAAATCTATCCGTGACAGAGTTCCATCTGCGTTATCACGCCTAGACCATTCCTGTGTAAATTTTGTCGTAAATGTTTCACTAATCGGATAGCGATAACGATAACGAAATGTAATGCTGGGAGAAAGCTTTACCCTGACACTGAATTTTGCTCTTTCAGATTCTGTAAGCTCATACAACAAACCAAGATCTCCTTTAACCTCCTGCCCACTTGCAGGAACAACATCATGCAAGGTTTCTTCTTCATCGCTTTCAAAAATTAGATTAGCGCTTCTTTTGGCTTTAGGTAATTTAAAGCTTGCACGTATATTAGACGTATATTTCCATATACCACCCTCAGTCAAAACATAATTATTTTGCCAGCGAACTCGCGTACCTGCACGCACTTCTTCATCAATACGTTCATCTGAAAAAAATGAATCAAACCAGACAGAAGGTTCACAAAATTGAATGCTTAAAAAGGTATGAACCTCATCAGCCCAGCTACCACCTTCTCCATCCATCTTGTCGCACACCGAGATCTCATTAGCAATGGGTTTACTTTCGTTGATTTTTTCTGCGAAAGCATCCCCTGTCCATAGCAATATGATCAATATAGCCAACGAAATACCACGTCTATCTTTTAAAACCAATCGAATCATTTTTTATTATTAAACACGGGAGCACTCATAAAAAACATTAATATATTGTTATCACCTCAGGTTTTTTCTTTCTAAAATTAGGCATAGCCATTCCAACCGATGCATTTATATAGGTAGGATCTGCAACCACATATCTCTTACCATTATGCATAACCGAATCACCTGTAACACTTCCTTTTAACAAAACTGCTGTTGCAACATGTCCAGGATAATCCAGACCGATCACATCCATGCCTAGTAAACTATGCACTAACCATGCAAAAAGGATGGAACGATCTTCGCAATCTGAATATGGGTAATACAATGTCTCTTCTGGAAACAGATAATTTTCTTTACCAAATTGACCTTCGTCAGTTTTATATCGTAACGATGTCTGTACAAATCGTAATAAAAAATTGATCGCTTTCTGTTCATCCATTCCTTTCATATGATTACTGAGCTGTTGTTGCAGAGGTGTTGATGCTGCCGCACTTACCTTACCTTTGAAGTACCACTCCAAATCAAGTTGCGGATAGGTATTCATAAACCGGATGCGCTCATTATCATAGGCTGCTCGAATTTCATAATGCTTACCTTCAAAATAAAATGACAAATCTCTACGAGCTGATTGAGCATCCAACAGCGCTATATTATTCAGCCTCATATTTAACGCTTTATTGGCACCTGGATAATTACCATCGTAAGTATAGACCTGTCCTAACTTCTGCCCCTTACCATCAAAGCGTACGGCATAGTAACGTACCTTGGCAAAAGTGAAGTACGGCACTGCATACAAAGGCTGTTCAGACGGCACCAGTAAAAAGACTTTATGATTATTGTAGGCAATGCGTGACTGATAGCCCACCTTGGCTAATACAAACCAGGTAAACAGAGATTGACCTGCCTCTGAAGATGGATAGATCTTTCTGGATATATCATGTACTAATAAAGCATAGGCCCAGTCATTGAGTTGTAGCACTCTGGATTTTTCATTGATCTGTTCAATTAAATCATCATAATCCGCCAGGCTCAATGCAGACCAAAAATCACTAATAACCTTTTTGTCTATACGCCGATTTATGCTTGTCTTCAATTTTTGATCATAATAAACAGTGTGTCTGCCGCCTAAATAGCTGAGCACCAATTTTCTTCCCTTACGCACTATTTTTTTCTCAGGTGGTACAACTACCTTGACCACCGGTTCAGGAATGGGCCTTATTTCCACCGGCTTTGTCACTTTTGGTATCTTAATTATCGGTACATCTTTAATGACAGGAGTCGGTTTCACAGACATTGGTTTGGCCACAGGCATAACCACAGGCTTTGGCTCTGGATCTCGCTCAATGCCTTTCAACAAATCTATCTCTTTCCAATGCATTTTCAGAAATGCAGTAAATTCTTTATCTCTCTTATCTTTATATTCCTGAAATGAGTCTTGAGTTTGCTGTTTCCATTTTGCAAAATCATCCTCAGCGTATGAAGGCTGACTTAATGAGACTACAAATATCGCACTAACCAGAACACCAAAATCTTTACTCAGCCTGCACATTTTCAAACTCCTTAAATAAAAAAACCGATGCCAGAATCAAATCAGGCACCGGTTTTCATTAATAAGCATTTTCGAATAAATTCGAGGTTTTACTGCTTACCCGCAGCAATAGCCGCTGCCAGTTCATCCTGACCTTTCTGAGCTTTGAACTGCTGCCACAATGCTTTGTCGTTATTCATACTGGAACGCAATGCTTCTTGTGTCGCTGTTGCTGTTGAATTTTTATCCATTCCCAGCAGAACATATAAAGCCCCATTTGGACTGACTCGTGTTTTAAAAATCTTGGTACCAACCAGAGTTTGATCAGTAATCTGCTTAGTCACAGATGTATTGACCTTGTCTACGGTTTCAGTAGTGGCTGCACCCGTGGTTTCAGCATACTGCTTAACCATATTCTGAACATGCACCTTCATGCTCTGAGCCATTTGCACACGAGCATCTGTTGCTGCCATATTTTTCATGAAGCTATTACCCGCAGCTGACTTATCAGCGGTGCCCACAGCTGAAACCTCAATACCTTCTACCGGCTCATCACAGATCCAGCCTGGAGCGGCGACGGATGGCGCATCAGGAAATACACAATCTGCAACCGGTTTAACTTCTTCTGAACCGCAGGCCGTCAACAATATAGACAAGGCCACACTACTTACAGCCAATAGACTATTTCTTACTTTCATCGTTTTGATCTCCATCATTTAATTGGTAGTTATTATTCTTGTTGCATAAACATAACCGAGATAACACTCGGTTGCAATTACTATCATCAGATTTATTCTTAGAGTCTATATGTAGACAGCTGACCACTCTGTTAAGTCCCTCACAAAAAAGCCTCAGCTTTGAGCTTCATTGTTATAATTCTGTCCACTAAAAGACAACAAGCCTCACAAATGAGATTAGTCCATGTACAAAATATTGGCCGTTAGCTTGATACTCCTTATCACCGCCTGTGGGCCTAAGGCAATCAAGCCAAATAAACCAGCCTGGATCAATAATCCCGAGCAGGGAACTGTGGGGTTTTCAAGCACACACATTAGGGGGCGCTATTATCAGGAAGAACTGGCCATTTTACGTGCCCGTGAAAGACTAGCGGCACGTTATGGCGTAGAAATTAGCAGCGTTCAAACTACCAGGGAGCGCGTGGTTAATGAAAAGGCCTATATCACCTCCAAGAGGCAGATTAATCAATCCATTAAGAAGCAGACCGTCAAAGCCCATATTCGTGAGATCTGGCACGACACCAGTCGAGATGAAATCTGGGTATGGGTCTACCCGATTAACTAATTTTTAATTAGTTAATATATCGAGTCCAGGCTCTATTTTTTAGCTGCTGAAGCGGCTTCCTTCTTACTCAAATAATCCACAATACTTAACATTTTTTCAAAACTGCCAGCACTTTTCCCTGAAATCAGGTATTTGCCATTAACGCCCATCGCGGGAACGCCATTGATCGCGTAACCTTGCACTTTTTTGATCGCTTTACGAACCTGGCTATCTACGGAGAAAGCACTATAAGCGGCTTTAAATTCATCTTTATTCACACCCTTAGAAACTAAAAAATCAATCATCGCAGTTTCACTATACAGGTTGGCCTTGTCCTTATGCATAGCATCAAAAATAACTGAATGATATTTATCCTCTAAGCCCATAGCCTGCAATGCATAATAAGTACGTGCGTGAACTTTCCATTCGGGTCTGAACACCGCTGGCACACGTATAAACTCAACATTCGATGCTTTTGTTTCCAGCCATTTCTTTAATATTGGCTCAAATTGGTAGCAATGCGGACAGCCATACCAGAAAAACTCCAGCACCTCGATTTTACCTGTCGACTCAGTGGGTTGGTCTGCGATGCGTTTATACTCAACACCCTCTTTAAATTCCCCTGCCTGAGTGAAGCCACTTGATAAAAGCAGAAATAAACCAATATAAACCAATTTTTTTAACATGTGCAGCAACTCCGTACTAAATAATTTAATTATATAATTTTCTTTATCTTACTTTAGGGCACAAGACTATCAATGCTGATACTCAGATCTTTGGCCAAAGTGACGTCATCTACCACTGCCTGGCCGATATAGTCTCCACTTTTTGCAATCGCCGCACCTGTTTTAGTCACACGTGCCGATACCATTACCTGCTTAAAGGCACTCATATTCATGCCTTCCATCATGGCCATACTATCATCCAGCACGACGGTTGCAGGCAAATCAGCCAGCGTCAGTCGTTGCGCAGCTAATGGCATCTTCGGCCCCTTTAATGCCTTGGCATAAACAAACACCACATCGGTATCTGCAAAGTTTCTTCGTGCTTCCGCACTGATATTAATGTTAACCTTAATACTAGCCAAATTAGCGATGGGAGCCTTCTTAACCGGTGGCAGCAACTCATCCATTGATGCCACAGTTTCACCTGCAGCAATCAACTGCTTGCGAGCTTCTCCAATAAAAAGTCGTATAGAATGATCAACTTCGGCATCTTCCGCAGCCACCGATGAAAGCTGTGACAAATACTCGATGCTTTCTCGATAATTCCCATTCTGAAGCTCAGCAATACCGGCAAACCATAGCGCGTTTACATTATCAGGAGCCAACGCCAGTGCCTTGAGTACTAACTCGCGTGCCTCAGCATTAAATTTCTGGCCATTCATTATCGCCAGCACTTCGGCATGCTCCAGCATAACCTGAGGATTCTGCTCCAGCTCACCCGCTGTTTTAAAAGCATTGGCTGCTTCAGCATAACGACCCAGATGCTTATAGGAACGACCTAACATGACCCAGTCCTTCAACTCACCTTTATTCTCTTGTAGATGCTTTTCCAGCTTCGCTACCATTTGCTCGACTGATGGCATGTTTTTGTCTGAAGATGTTGCTGCCATTTCCTGTTGTGTATCTGCGTACATGCCCAATTGCATATAAACCAGTAAACTCAGCGCAGGTAAAAACACAGCGATAGCTAATGCCAGTACAGGATGTTTTTTTGCTTCTGTCGTGTAATGGTGTGCTGCCGTTTCCTTACTCTCAACTGGCGTATCGACCAATAACTCTCTATCCAGTTCCTGCTTAGCTAGTTTATAAGCGGCCTGATCGATTCGATCTTCCTGTAAATCAATATTCAGCTCATTCAACTTTTCTTCATGAAGCTGAATATTGCTGGTCTTATAAGCCACTGAACGATGCTGCCTAACCCTCAACAATGGGAAAATCATGATGACTATCGCCACCAACAATAACAACAACATGACACCCCAGAAAGAAACACTCATGATCTATTCTCTTTATTCATATCACTATTCTCTTCTGTCTCGCTTTGATCAGAATGATTTAATTCCGACTGCAGGCTCTGCAGTCGTTCAGATTCTTCGGCCGTTAATTCACCAGACACTGTTGATGAATTTTGCTGAAAGATAAAACGACGCGCATAAAACAAGCCCATTAAAAATATTGCCATAGGGCCTATCCACAACAACCAGGTCATGGGTTTAAAGGGTGGATCATACAAAACATAATCACCATAACGGTCAACCATGAATTCTTTGATCTGCGCCTCGGTTTTACCGGCCAGCAGCATGCTGTGTATCTCTGCGCGCAAATCTTTCGCCAAACCCGCATTAGACTCAGCGATGGCTTGATTTTGACAAACCAGACAACGAAGTTCATTGTTCAATTTATGAAAGGTTTTTTCCTGCGCTTTTGAATCAAACTCAAAAGCATCCATAGGTGCCGCCCAGGCACTGAGATGAAATGCTAATAGAGCAATCGCTAATAGTATCTTCATAAATTATTGCCTGAAATTTCCTTAACCACCGCCATCAAATCATCAAAGTTCTGTTGATCTGAAACCGGACCGATAACCTTGTGTCGAATAATTCCTTGCTTATCGATCAAAAAAGTTTCTGGTGCGCCATAGACACCCCAATCGATTGCAGCGCGACCATCCTCATCGGCTACCACCACCTGATAAGGATTACCTAATTGTGCCAACCACTGCTGTGCATCCTGTTTTTTATCCTTGTAATTAAAACCGACTATATTCATACCTGAACGCGCCAACTGCTTTACCACCTCATGCTCCTGACGACAGGCATAACACCAGCTCGCCCAAACATTGAGCAAAGTAATATTGCCTTTTAAATCCTCACTATTGAAAACACCTTCTCCATTCAGCAATGGCAATTCAAATGCAGGCGCAGGCTTGCCAATCAATGGCGAAGGCACTAGCCGAGGATCCATAGTCAGACCGACAGCCAACAGCACCACCAGCAACCCAAAAATAATCAGCGGCATGAAACGCTGCATCATGGATTTATTATTTTGTTTTATTTCTGTCATCGCTTTTCACCCATCACCTAAGAACGCTTCTGTCGATAACGTCGATCACTAACCGCCAGAACACCACCTGCCGTCATAAACAAACAGCCCAGCCAAATCCAGCTAATCATCGGTTTGTAATACAAACGCAAACTCCAGGCTGTATCACCTAGTTGTTCACCCATAGCCGCGTATAAATCACGCACCAGGTTTGTATCAACTGATGCCTCGGTCATAGGCATAGGGCTTCCCATGCCTGAATAAGCTCGTTTCTGCGGATACAAATCAGCAATTTTTTCACCCTGATCACTGACTTCAAGATGACCTTCCTGAGCAGTATAATTTGGCCCATCTACATTTTTTACACCGATAAATTTAAACTCATAACCGGAGAGTTCATAAGTTGAACCAGGCTCCAATCTCACATCCTTTTCCTGATGATAAGTCATCACCATGGTGACACCAGCAACAAACATCGCCATACCCAGATGCGCCAAAATCATGCCAAGAAATGATAACGGCAAACGTGAACTGGTTTTTATTCTGTGATACAAACTTTGCAGCGTGGTAATAGCAATCCACAATGCACCGGCCAGACCTAAGCCCGTCGCAATATTAAACACACCATCAATAACAAAAGGCAGCATGATGCCCACTGATAATGAAACCGCAAAAATTATTGCTAGTGATTTTATTATCCGCTGTGAATTGTCACTCTTCCATCGCATTGCTGGGCCAATACCCAACAACAGAATTAAAGGCATTGAAACCAGCGCAAACATAGTATCGAAATAAGGACGGCCCACAGAAATCTTACCAATGCCCAGTGCATCCACTACCAGCGGATACATAGTGCCGACAAACACAGCAGTGGCCGCCGTCAACAAAATAACATTATTCAACAACAAGGCCGTTTCTCTTGAGAACCAGGTGAATCGTCCTGTTGAAGTCACCGTGCCCGAACGCCATGCATACAGAGCCAATGAGCTTCCAATAACGATACAAAGGAAAATGAGAATAAATACGCCGCGCGATGGATCAGTCGCAAAAGCATGCACCGAAACCAGCACACCGGAACGCACAATAAAGGTACCCAGCAAACTCATCGAGAAAGCCAGTATTGCTAGCAATACCGTCCAGCTTTTAAAGACACCACGTTTTTCAGTACTCGCCAATGAATGAATCAAAGCCGTGCCGACCAACCATGGCATGAATGAAGCATTTTCGACCGGATCCCAGAACCACCAGCCGCCCCAGCCTAATTCGTTATACGCCCACCAACTACCCAGCGCGATACCAAAGGTTAAGAAACTCCACGCTACCGTCGTCCATGGTCGTGACCAACGCGCCCAGGTCGCATCCAGTTTTCCGCCTAATAAAGCAGCCACAGCAAAAGCAAAAGCGACTGAAAAACCGACATAACCCATGTACAACATCGGCGGATGAAATGCCAGGCCGGGATCCTGCAACAAAGGATTCAGCGCATTACCATCGGCAGGTGCAGGGAAAATTCGCTCAAAAGGATTTGAGGTCCAGAGCATAAACGCATAAAAACCAACACTAATAAGACCCATCACTGCCAGCACTCGTGCCATCAATATAGCCGGCAAACTTCGGCTGTAAATAGCCACAGCTGTTGTCCAGATAGAAAGGATTAAGGCCCACAAAAGCATCGAACCTTCGTGCGAACCCCAGACGCCTGAAATGCGATACATCAAAGGCTGCACTAAATTCGAATGTCTGGAGACATACAACACAGAAAAATCATGCACCACAAAAGCATGTGTCAGCGCGGCATAAGCAATACTGACAAACAGTAGCTGCGCCCAGGCAGCAGGTCTGGCCAACGAGATCATAGTTGCGTCATTACGCGCAGCGCCGACTAACGGCACTACACCTTGTACAATCGCAATACCAAAAGCAACAATCAGAGCGAACAGCCCAATTTCAGGAATCATTTCTGTTGCTCCGCCGCTTTTAGCGCATCGGCCACTTCAGGTGGCATATAGTTTTCATCATGTTTCGCCAATACTTCATTGGCAACAAATACATTTTTATCATTGAATGCGCCCATGGCAACAATGCCCTGACCCTCACGAAACAGATCGGGCAGAATACCACTGTACTCCACGGTCATAGTTTCGGCATTGTCGGTTAAATCAAATTTCACTAACAAACTTTCCGAAGCACGTTCAACAGTACCAGCGACAACTAAACCACCGACTCGAAAGTTTCGTGTCTCTGGTGCTTCGCCATTTTTAATTTGTGTTGGACTATAAAAATACAATATATTTTCTTCAAACGCGGTCAGACCCAGAACGGTCGCAAGCGCCACTCCCATCACCACCATAATCACCAACAATTTTCTTTTACTACGTTTATTCATACTCATAATAATTAACTCGTCTGCCTACTATTGGCTTCACGTTTGATGGCGCGTTTCACTCTTGATATCACACGTTTCCGCTCAATCATTGGTGACACTATATTGAACACCACCATAACCAAAGCTAAACCGTATGACGACCAGACAAAGGTCGCGTAACCGCCCATGTGCAAAAACTCTGACCAGCTAAATTCAGAACCATTCATAATTTTTCTACCAGTTCTTTAACCCATTGACGATTGCGTTCACGATAGAGCACTTCATTTCTTGCTCGAATCAACACAATCGCTGCATAAAAAAGTTTTGCCGCAATCGCCATCAACAATAAAGGAATCAACATATCAATATGCATCGAAGGCTTGTCAAACTTGGCTACCGTGGCACCCTGATGCAAAGTATTCCACCATTCCACTGAGTAATGAATAATCGGGATATTCACTACACCGACAATCGCTAACAAGCCACTGGCTTTATCGGCGGTGCGCTGATCTTCAATAGCAGACTGCAAAGCCATATAACCAAAATACAAAAACAATAAAATTAATTCTGAAGTTAAGCGTGCATCCCAAACCCAGTAAGCACCCCACATGGGCTTGCCCCAAAGTGAACCGGTGACCAGAGCCAGGAAAGCAAACCATGCACCAATCGGTGCGCTAGCCGCAGCAATCATATCTGCCAGTTTGATCTGCCAGATAAGACCAATGCCCGCAGACACGGCCATCACCATATAAATAAACATCGACATCCACGCGGCTGGCACGTGGATAAAAATAATTCGATAACTTTCGCCCTGTTGATAATCTGTCGGCGCAACAAACAGACCCATGTACAAAGCATAAACACCCAGCACAATGGCAGGCACCGCAAACCACGGGATCATTTTTCCGGAAATTCGATAAAAATGCTTAGGTGATGAAAATTTCTGAATCCAAGCCCATATTTTTTTAAACATAAAACTGATACACCCTATAATATCTATCTTGATGCGGTTATGCGCAAAGCAACCGCCGTTGCCAAAGGCGCTAACGACAAGGCTAAAGCCAATACAGCGCCCAAAAATAACATTTGTCCGCGCACACTCATGCCATCACTGGCGACATCAACCGCATTAGCCCCAAAAATTAATACCGGAATATACAACGGAAGAATGATTAAAGACAGCAAAACACCGCCACGGTTCACTGCCACCGTTAATGAAACCCCAATTGCACCGACCAAACTCAAAACTGGTGTACCCAGTAGCAAGCTCAGCATCAATACGCCTACGGCTTCATCCGGTACATACATAAACATACCCAGCAATGGTGCGACCAATACCAGCGGCAAGCCGGTTAACAACCAGTGCGCACAGACCTTTGCCAATACCAGAATCACCAATGGATTTGGACTCAGCATCAATTGATCCAGCGAGCCGTCTTCATAATCCTGTTTGAATAAACGATCCAGTGATAACAGCACTGAAAGTAGTGCTGACACCCAGATAACACCCGGAGCCATCACCCTCAATACTTCTGCACTGGGTGATACCGCCAATGGGAACAAAGTCACTACCAGCACAAAAAAGATTAGTGGATTAGCCAGTTCATGGCGAGAACGAAACGCCAGACGTAAGTCTCTCGCCAGCAAATGATAAAATGCTTTTAACATTGGACACCCAGGGTCACTGAACTCATCTCACAGGGCAGCTGCATGCCATGATGGGTGGTGAATATCGCGCTACCGCCAGCCTCACGATGTTCCATTAACATTGATTCCACCAGTGCTACACCCTGCACATCCAGCGCAGTCAAAGGCTCATCAAGAATCCATAACTTCGTTTTAGACAACAGCAAAAAAGCCAGCAGAATACGACGGCGCTGCCCCGATGAAAGCGCTTTAGAGGCGACATCGTCAAAACCTGCAAGACCCACTTTTGTCAAAGCCACATCAATTTCTTCAATCGGTGCTGATTGCGAGCGGGTATCGAGCAATGAGCGAATATTTTCCAGCGTGGTCAAATCGCCCTTGATACAGGGCAGATGACCGATATATATCATGTTCGCATAATAATCTTCGCGTACCTCACTGACTTCCTCACCCTGCCACAGCACTTCACCCTCTTCAGCAAGGCGTAAACCACAGAGAATACGCAGCAGACTGGTCTTACCGCTACCATTGGCACCTTCAACCTGTAGTATTTCACCCGCTGACAAATTAATCGATAAATCACGGAACAACAAACGATCATCACGCACACATTCGAGCTGGCGCGTCTCTAATAGCGATATTGTCTTTATAGGATCAGATTCAGGCATCATCAATCTTTAATTCAAAATTTCGTCGTATTGTATCTGCTGTATGCATCCATGCCTAATAAACATATTCTTTAAGCAAAAAAAAGGATGGCAAGGCCATCCTTTTCCAGCAAACTCATCAATCACTTACCGATTATTTAAGACTTGCTATGTACTGTGCAACCGCTTCAAGCTCAGCACCAGTCATAGATTTCAATGCATTACGCATTATTTCACGGTCATCATTACTACGTGAGCCGTCTTTAAAGGCGCGCATTTGTTTCATTGTGTAATCAGTAAACTGACCAGCCAATTGAGGATAACCGGCGGCTGAATTACCCGCACCGGAAGGACCATGACAACCCTGACAGGCTGGAACACC